>NZ_JBEYZD010000018.1:0-97554 GCF_040645895.1 Streptomyces olindensis
GGCGTTGACTTTTGGCACGCTGTTGAGTTCTCAAGGAACGGTCGCTTCCTTTGTACTCACCCTCTCGGGCTTTCCTCCGGGCGCTTCCCTTCGGTGTTCCAAACTCTATCAGTGTTTTTCCGGCCCTCTGACCACCGTCCTGCAGGCATGCAGAAGGCGACCCCGAGATAGGATCTGACAAGTTGGGTGCTGCCGGGCGAGGACACGAGCTTGCGTCGCTCAGCCCCAAGCAGGAGTACGACTGTACACGCGGCCGTGGAGCCGGTGCAAATCCATTTGGGGTATGGTCTAGACCACTCTGGAGTGCCCGCGCGGAACGGGCACTTCAGGTGACATACGCTGCTGAGCAGTGTGCCGTCCGGTACCGACACGGGCGGCCCCTATCGATCTCCACCCCTGGGAGGCTTCCCATGACCACCGTGACGTCCCCACTCGCAGGACGCGCCATCGGACTGGCAGCCGTGCCGGATCCGGTCTTCTCCGGGGCCATGGTCGGCCCGGGCACAGCGATCGACCCCGTACGCGAGCCTTCCGAAGCCGTCTCCCCCGTGGACGGCGTCATCGTCTCCCTGCACCCGCACGCCTTCGTCGTCGTCGACGAGAGCGGACACGGCGTGCTCACCCACCTCGGTATCGACACCGTGCAGCTCAACGGGGAGGGTTTCGAGCTGCTCGTGAACAAGGGCGACACCGTCCGGCGCGGCCAGGGCGTCGTGCGTTGGAACCCGGCGGCCGTCGAGGCCGCCGGCAAGTCCGCGATCTGCCCGGTCGTGGCGCTGGAGGCCACGGCCGAGGCTCTCTCCGATCTTCGCGACAACGGCGATGTGAAGGCCGGCGACAGTCTCTTCCTCTGGAAGTGACGTCTGCGCCGTCGTATGACGGCGAGTACGACAACCATCGCGGCGGTGGGACCCGCCGCACTATCGGAGACGGGTGAGATGGAGACAACGCTGCGAGGCGTCGGCGTCAGCCACGGTGTGGCGATCGGCGAAGTTCGGCATATGGGAACGGCGGTGCTCGAGCCGCCCGCGAAGCAGATCCCGGCGGAGGAAGCGGAGCGTGAACAGGGGCGCGCCCGCAAGGCCGTGGAGGCTGTGGCGGCCGACCTGATGGCGCGCGGGAATCTGGCGGGGGGTGAAGCCCAGGCGGTGCTCGAGGCGCAGGCCATGATGGCCCAGGACCCCGAGCTGATGGCCGACGTGGAGCGGCGGATCGCCGTCGGCAGCACGGCTGAGCGCGGGGTGTACGACGCCTTCGCCTCGTACCGCGAGCTGCTGGCCGGCGCTGGTGAGTACCTCGCCGGTCGCGTGGCCGACCTCGACGACGTGCGGAATCGTATCGTCGCCCGTCTGCTGGGGGTGCCGATGCCGGGTGTCCCCGACAGTGACGAGCCCTATGTCCTTGTTGCCCGTGACCTCGCGCCTGCCGACACCGCACTGCTCGACCCCACTCTCGTGTTGGGCTTCGTCACCGAGGAGGGCGGTCCGACCAGCCACAGCGCGATCCTGGCGCGCGCGCTGGGGGTGCCGGCCGTGGTGGCGCTGCCGGGCGCCGGTGAGCTGGCCGAAGGCACGATGATCGCCGTCGACGGCAGCACGGGCGAGATCTTCGTGGACCCGAGCGACGAGAAGAAGGCTCAGCTCGAGGCCGCGGCCGCCGAGCGGAAGGCTGCTCTGGCCGCCTCGACCGGGCCCGGCGCCACCGCGGATGGTCACAAAGTCCCGCTTCTCGCGAACATCGGTGGACCTGCGGATGTGGATGCCGCCGTCGAGGCCGGTGCCGAAGGAGTCGGTCTCTTCCGTACCGAGTTCCTCTTCCTGGACGACAGCAAGCAGGCGCCGTCCGAGGAGAAGCAGCTCGCGGCGTACCGGCAGGTGCTCGAGGCGTTCCCCGAGGGGCGTGTCGTGGTGCGGGTGCTGGACGCCGGTGCGGACAAGCCGCTCGACTTCCTCACCCCGGCCGACGAGCCGAACCCGGCGCTGGGCGTGCGCGGCCTGCGGACGCTGCTCGATCACCCCGAGGTCCTGCGCACGCAGCTGACGGCGCTCGCGAAGGCCGCGGAGGGGCTGCCCGTCTACCTCGAGGTCATGGCCCCGATGGTGGCGGACCGTACGGATGCCCGGGCTTTCGCGGACGCGTGCCGTGAGGCGGGTCTGCGGGCGAAGTTCGGCGCGATGGTCGAGATCCCGTCGGCGGCGCTTCGGGCGCGCTCGATCCTGCAGGAGGTCGAGTTCCTGTCGCTGGGGACGAACGACCTCGCGCAGTACACGTTCGCCGCCGACCGCCAGGTGGGTGCGGTCTCCCGGCTGCAGGATCCGTGGCAGCCCGCGCTGCTCGACCTGGTGGCGCTTTCCGCCGAGGCCGCCAAGGCCGAGGGCAAGAGCTGTGGTGTGTGTGGCGAGGCCGCGTCCGACCCGCTGCTGGCGTGTGTGCTGGCTGGTCTGGGTGTCACCTCTCTCTCCATGGGCGCGGCGTCGATCCCCTACGTCCGGGCGACGCTGGCCAAGTACACATTGGCGCAGTGCGAGCGAGCCGCCGCCGCGGCGCGGGCGTCGGACAGTGCCGAGGACGCGCGGAGCGCGGCGCAGGCGGTGCTGTCGGGCGAGTAGTCCGGCTGTGGCCGGCTGATCGGCTGTCCGGGAGGGGCGCTCCGCTGAGGCGGGGCGCCCCTCCGGCGTTTCAGTGGTGGTGTCCCTGGGTGGGTTTCTCGTCTCCGAGGTCTGGTGGTGCGCAGTAGTCGACGTTGGATTCGGGGGAGATGAGGTCCCCGGAGTCGACGTCGGTGCAGTAGGCGTCGAAGACCTCTCCCGCCGTGAGGGGTTCGAGTCCGTATGCGCGCAGGCGCCAGCCGTAGACGCGGTCGGGGGTGTCCGGGGCGCTGGCGCGGATGACCAGGCCTCCGGGGCTTTCGGTGGCGAGGCCCAGGGCCAGGACCGTGGTGAATTCGAGAGCTTCGGTCTCGTCGAGTTCCAGGGCGTCACCGGTGTCGGTGGCGTGGAGGGCGGCGACGAGGGTTTCGGGCGGTCCGGTGACGCTGCAGACGAGGTGCCGGTCGCCGGGTGGAGCCGTGTCGAAGACGCGGACGAGCAGGTCCGCGGCGCGGGCGAAGGCGGCCCGTCCGATGTCCTCGCCGCAGGAGGTGCAGGCTCCCAGGCGGGCGAGGAGCGTGGTCGCGTACTCCCAGGTGGCCTGCCGGACGGCCTCCTCGACGAGGGAGGAGAGGAGGTCGGCCAGTGGCTGGCCGTCGTACGGGAGGGCCGGGCCGGTCAGCGCGAGGTGCGCGGTGAAGCGGGTGCGGGTCGACGGGATGTCGGGGTTCAGGCCCTTCTGCTGGCAGAACTCGGCGTAGTCCTCCGGGTCGAAGAGGGCGACCGTGGTGTGGCTGCCTTGCAGGGCCCGCGTCCTGAGGAGGGCTTCCATCTGCTTGAGGTAGGTCGCGTGGTCGTCGAAGGTGAAGCTGCGGTAGCGCCGCATGGCTCGGAAGTCGTGCTCGTCAGTCAGCAGGCCGATGGTGCCCGCGATTTCGCGGCCCAGGACGCGTCGCATGGTCCTGCTGTCGGTGTGCGCCATTGTGTTCCCCCTGTGCACGGTCGATCAATTCTCACTCACAGTAATCGAGGGCACTGACAATGAGAGGTGCCAGGGGGCTCATGCAACTCGGCTGACGACGAAGCCGCAGGTCATGGCGGTGCAGCTGGTGACGAGCATCATCCACTCACGGTGACGGGAGTGGTCCGGGCCGCCGGTCAGGCGCGTTTGCGGGCCAGGTCCTCGTAGAAGGTCAGCAGGTCGAGGTTGTCGATGGAACCCGGGTTGACCGCCTTCTCCAGGGGCGTGCCTTGGAGGAGGCGCTTGACCGGGACCTCGATGCGCTTGCCGGTGAGGGTGTGCGGGACGCCGGGCACTTCGATGATCTCGTCGGGGACGTGGCGCGGTGAGAGTTGCTCGCGGATCGTCTGCTTGATGCGGTTCAGCAGGGGCTCGTCGAGGACGGCTCCCGGGGCCAGGTGCACGAAGAGGGGCATCCAGTAGCCGCCGTCGGGCTGTTCGATGCCGATGACGAGGGACTCCCGGATCTCGGGGAGGCGCTCGACGGCTTCGTAGATGTCGGCGGATCCCATGCGCACGCCCTGGCGGTTGAGCGTGGAGTCGGAACGGCCGTGGATGACGACGGATCCGCGGGACGTGACGGTGATCCAGTCGCCGTGCCGCCACACGCCGGGATAGGTGTCGAAGTAGCTGTCGTGGTAGCGGCTGCCGTCGGGGTCGTTCCAGAAGTGGATGGGCATCGACGGCATGGGGTTGGTGACCACGAGTTCCCCCACCTCGTCGATCAGCGGGTCGCCGTTCGGGTCCCAGGACTGGAGGTCGGTGCCCAGGCAGGGGGCCTGGAGCTCGCCCACGTGGACGGGGAGGGTCGGTACGGCGCCGGCGAAGCAGGAGCACACGTCCGTGCCGCCGCTGACGGAGGCGATCCACAGATCGTCGCGGACCTCGTCGTGGAGCCAGCGGAAGCCGTCGGGCGGCAGGGGCGAGCCGGTGGTGGCGACGCACTGGACGGAGGAGAGATCGAAGTCGCGGGACGGGTGCACGCCGGCCTTGCGGCAGGCCATGACGTAGGCGGCCGACGTGCCGTACAGGGTGGCCTTCGTGCGTTCGGCGATCCGCCACTGGGCACCGGTGTCGGGGTGGCCCGGGCTGCCGTCGTAGAGGACGATCGTCGTGCCGGTGAGCAGGCCCGAGACGAGGAAGTTCCACATCATCCAGCCGGTCGAGGTGTACCAGAAGAAGCGGTCCTCGGGGCCCAGGTCGCAGTGCAGGCCGATCTGCTTGAGGTGTTCGACCAGGATGCCGCCCTGGGATTGGACGATGGCCTTGGGCAGGCCGGTCGTGCCGGAGGAGTAGAGCACCCACAGGGGGTGGCCGAAGGGCACCTGCTCGAAGACGGGGGCGGTGTCGGCGGAGGTGAGGGCCGCCCAGTCCAGGGCGCCTTCGGGCGTGTCGGTGCCGAGGAGCGGGATGTGGACGACGGCGCGCAGGGTGGGCAGTTCGCGGCGCAGTTCGGCGACGATCTCGCGCCGGTCGTGTTCCTTGCCGCCGTAGCGGTAGCCGTCGACGGTGAACAGCACGACGGGTTCGACCTGCTGGAAGCGGTCGAGGACGCTGCGGGCGCCGAAGTCGGGTGCGCAGGACGTCCAGACGCCTCCCACGGCCGCTGTCGCGAGGAGAGCGACGACGGCCTGCGGGATGTTGGGGAGGTAGCCGCTGACGCGGTCTCCGGGGCGTACGCCGAGGGCGCGCAGCTCGGCGGCGAGGGAGCCGACCTGGCGGCGCAGTTCGGCCCAGGTGACGGGGCGTGGTTCGTGTGTCTCGTCGACGTACAGCAGAGCCGGTTCGTCCGCGCGGGTGTCGGCCGCGCGCAGGGCGTGTTCGGCGTAGTTCAGGGTTGCCTCGGGGAACCACTGGGCGCCGGGCATGGAGCGGTCGCCGAGCACGCGCGCGTAGGGGGTCGAGAAGCGGACGTCGAACCATTCGGTGACGGCTGTCCAGAAGGTTTCGAGCTCATCGACGGACCAGCGCTGCAGGGCCGCGTAGCCGCCCTCGGCGGGGGCGCCGTGGTGCTCGGCGGCCCAGGCCTGGAACCTGGTGATGCGGGCCCGCGCGATGCGCTCGGGGTCGGGCTGCCAGAGCGGCTGTGGACTATCGGTCGACATGGTCGGCTCCCGGCTTGTGCGCGTCGTGTGCGTCCTCCGCGCACGGGCTGGGGTGTGCGCGTGACGCGGCTGGCACGGACAATGCCATGTGATCGACTTCGGCACCAGGGTGCGCCCCACATAGTCCGTGTCGTGAAGATGTGGTCCTGACACGGGTGAACGGCAGTTGAACGAGACACGCTCGTGGGGCGGTCAGTGGCAGGGTGAGCAGCATGAACGGTCGTGACCTGGTGCGTTCGGTGAAAGCGGTGGGTTCGGTGGGGGCGGCGCAGGGTGTGCGTACCGTACGAGCAGCGTGGCGCAGGCGGCGGGCCGACGCCACCGGGCTGCCGTCACGCGGGGCGGAGCGGGCGCGGGTGCCCGGGCCCGTGCAGGAGGTGGAGCCGGGGCCGGGGGGCGGTGTCGTCCGGTTCAGCCGGTCGGAGCTGCGGATTCTGGTCGCGGTGAACGGGGCCGTCTTCTGGGGCTGGGACGGGGCGGGGCCCGAGCCGTCGTACGCCCTGGCCGGCCGCTGTCCGGAGCCGGACCCCCGGGCGGTGCTGGAGCCGGACAAGGACGGCGGCTGGCGGGTGGTGGCCGAGCGGGCGACGGTGGTCGTCTCGCGGCACGGCGCGGTGGAGGTGCTCACCCCCGGTGGTGTGACCCTGCGGCGTGATCTGCCGCCGCGGTGGTGGGAGCCGGTCGGTGGCGGCCCGGCGCGGTGGATGCAGCGGTCGGAGGTGGCGGCCGACGCCCGTTTCTTCGGACTCGGGGGGCGTGCTTCGGGTCCTCGGCTGCCGGACGGGACGTACCGGTTGTGGAACACCGACCCCGGGTACTCCTTCGCGCCCGGTGACGACCCGCTGTACATCACGATGCCGGTCCAGTTCGTGGTGTCCGACGGTGGTACGCACCTGGTGTTCCACGACAGTTCGTGGGACGGCACGGTGACCCTGCGGGAGGGCGAGGAGGGCGCGGGTTCCGGGCATGATCGCGCAGGGACGGCAGAGCTGCGGATGGACGGCGGCCCGCTGCGCTGCTGGGTGATGGTGGGCACCCCCGCGCGCGTGCTGCTCGCGTGGGCCTCGCTCACCGGGGCGCCCGCGCTGCCGCCCGCGTGGGCGCTCGGCCATCACCACGCGCGGTGGGGGTTCGGCAGCGAGCAGGAGGTACGGCGGATCGTCGCGGGCTATCTGGAGCACGGTCTTCCGCTGGACGCCGTGCACCTGGACATCGATCACCTCGACGCGCATCAGGTCTTCACCGTCGACCAGGACCGCTTCCCGAAGATGCCGGTTCTGGCCGAGGAACTGCGGCGGGACGGCATCCGGCTGGTGTCGATCGTCGACCCGGCCGTGAAGGCCCTGCCCGGCAACGCGGTGTACGACGACGGCGTGGCGGAGGACGCGTTCGTGCGGGACGCGTCCGGGCAGGTCGTGCAGGGCGTGGTGTGGCCCGGGGAGGCGGTGTTCCCCGACTTCACGCACGCGCGGGTGCGTGAGTGGTGGGGCCGTCTCTACCAGGAGCGGCTGGCGCAGGGGTTCTCGGGTTTCTGGCACGACATGAACGAACCCACCTCGTTCAACGCCTTCGGGGAGACGACTCTGCCGCGTTCGGCGCGCCACTCCTTGGAGGGGCGGGGCGGCGACCATCGTGAGGCGCACAACGTGTACGCGCTGTGCATGGCCCGGGCGGGGTTCGAAGGGCTGCGGAAGCTCTCGCCCCAGGAGCGGCCGTTTCTGTTCTCCCGCTCCGGGTGGGCCGGTATGCAGCGCTACGGCGGGACGTGGTCGGGGGACGTGGCCACCGGCTGGCCGGGACTGCGGGCGTCCCTGGCGCTGGTCATGGGGCTCGGGCTGTGCGGTGTCCCGTACTCGGGCCCGGACATCGGAGGCTTCGACGGGGATCCTTCGCCCGAGCTGTACCTGCGGTGGTTCCAGCTGGGCGCGTATCTGCCGCTCTTCCGGACGCACGCGAGTCTGCGGGCGGGGCGGAGGGAGCCGTGGGAGTTCGGCCCCGAGGTGCTGGAGCACGCGCGCGTGGCGCTCGTCGAACGCCGGCGGCTGTTGCCGTACTTCATGACGTTGGCGCATCTGGCGCGGCGGACCGGGGCGCCCTACGTACGCCCCCTGTGGTGGGCCGCACCGGAGGAGCGGGTGCTGCGGGACTGCGGGGATGCCTTCCTGCTAGGTGACAGCCTGCTGGTGGCGCCGGTGCTCGATCCGGGCGCGGACCGGCGTGCCGTGCAGCTGCCGCGGGGACGCTGGTACGACACGGTGACGGAGCGGGCGTACGAGGGGCCGGGGCAGGTGCTCGTCGACGCGCCCCTGTCGCGGATCCCGGTGTTCGCGCGCGCGGGAGCCGTGCTTCCCGTACGCGGGGAGGACGGCGGTCTCGAACTGGAGGTGTGGGCACCCGCCCGGGGCCGGACCGGGGGCGGGCTGGTCGTGCCGGACGGGGGCGAGGGCTGGGACGAGCCGGAGATCGAGCGCTACACCGCCCGGTGGATGGGCTCGCGCGTGGTCGTCGAGCGGGAGGGTGAGGGCGGCGGGGGTACTCCGCCCCACCCCGTGCGCGTCCGCGGGGCCGGGGAGCGCTGAGCTCAGTACCGGCCCTCGAACCAGGCCCGCACCGCCAGGGTGTGCAGGGGGAAGGCGAGCTCTTCCGGCCTGCGCAGGAGGTGCCAGCCCTCGGTTTCGTCCGTGGCTGCGGAGGGCGGCAGTCCCTCGGCGGGGCGTTCCGGGAGGAGACCGAACAGCAGCAGGTGTCCGTCGGGTGAGCTCATGGCGTCGACGAGCCGTACGTCGCGGCCGGCCGCGTCGATGCCGGTTTCCTCCTTGAGCTCGCGTACGACGGCCTGTCGCCAGTCCTCCCGGTCGTCGATGTAGCCGCCGGGCAGGGCGGTGCCCCCGCGCGCGGGTGCGACGGTTCGTGTGATGACCACCAGGGCCGTGCCCTTGGTGTCGTACACGGGCTGGAGGGCCACGGCGACCGGGAGCGGGTTGCGGTAGGCCACTGCGCCGCATGCCGGGCAGGTGCGGGGCCAGCCGGAGACGCCCTGGCCGTAGGGCGCGCCGCAGCTCGAACAGTGGGAGTCCGGCGCGGAGTTGGAACTGGAGTGCTGAGTTTCGGACACGCGGCGGACTGTAGCCGATCACGGGCAGGGCGTCTCGGGCAGGCGGCTCAGTGAGCGCTGGTGAGCGACTTCCTGGACACCGGGAAGTCGAAGTAGGTGTCCGGGTAGGGCTCGGGCTTGTAGGTGTAGTGCCACCACTCCTCTGGCAGGTTCACGAAACCGAGGCCCTCCAGGGTGCTCTTGAGCAGCAGCCGGTTGGCGCGCTGTTCGCCCTGGACGCGGGGGTCGAGGGTGTGGGAGAGGGTGTCGAAGCAGTCGAAGCCGGTGCCCATGTCGACCGAGTTGTCGGGGAACCGCTCGCTCTGGGGAGCGAAGCACGGCACGAGGGGTTCTCCGGGGTGGTACGGCCGGGTCGGCTTCGCCGGGAGCCTCACGAGCGTGACGTCGAGGGTCGAGCCGCGGCTGTGGCCGGACTTCTCGGCGATGTACCCGTCGGCGAAGAGCCGGGTCTTGTCGACGTCGGGGTAGAACTCGCCCTTCATCGCCTGGTCGTCGAGGTCCTGGGCCCAGCGGACGAAGTGGTCCACCGCGCGCTGCGGGCGGTAGCAGTCGTACACCTTCAGGGTGTAGCCCTGGCGCAGCAGCTTCCGCTGGGCCTGGTGCAGGGCTTCGGCGGCGGGGCGGGTGAGGACGCACATCGGCTGGAGGTAGCCGTCGATGCGTTCGCCGACGAAGTTGTGCGGGGTGACGTAGCGCATCTCCTGGATGATCGTCGGGTCCACGCTCCTCAGGGACACGAAGTCCCTCGGTGCCTTGGGCTCGGTCCTGGCCTGGGCGGTCGTGGTGGGGGCGGTCGCCGCCAGCAGGGCGGCGAAGGCGGTGATCAGGCCGCGTGCCACGGTGGTGAGTCGTGTCATGCCTCCTGCGTCTACCAGGAGTGGTCCCCGGTGGGGAAGGGACACGTGCTGCAACGGCCTCTCGTCTCCGGGCCGGTGGTCTGCCGATCTCCGGCGGAACCTGGCAGACTCCTGACGCACCGTCAGATCGGGTCTGCGGGGAGGGGCTGTGACGCGTACACGAACACCTGTGGTGACGGGATGGTTCGCCGGGGAGGGGGACGGCTTCCGGCTGCTCGGCACGCGGTGTACGGCGTGTGCCTCGGTCTTCTTCCCACGCGAGGACCGTCATTGCCGCAACCCCGGCTGTGCGGGCGGGGAGTTGGAGGAGGTCCCACTGTCCCGGCGCGGGCGCGTCTGGTCGTACACGGACAGCCGGTATCGACCGCCGTCACCCTACGTGAGCGATCCGGAACTTCCCTGGGAGCCGTGCGCGTTGATCGCTGTGGAGCTGGAGGCCGAGCGGATCGTGGTGCTGGGACAGGCGGCTCCCGGAGTCACCGCCTCGGATCTGGCGGTGGGCATGGAGGCGGAAGTCGTGCCCGGCGTGCTCCATGAGGACGCGGAGACGACGTGGACGACGTGGCACTGGCGGCCGACGGGGGTGACGGCGTGACGGACGAAGTGGCGGTGCTCGGCGCGGGCATGCATCCGTGGGGCAAGTGGGGACGGAGCTTCGTCGAGTACGGCGTGGCAGCCGCCCGTGCGGCCCTCGCCGACGCCGGGCTGGACTGGCGGGACGTCGGCTCAATCGTCGGCGCGGACACGGTGCGGGGCGGCTACCCGGGGTTCGTCGCGGGAGCGACGTTCGCGAAGGCACTGGGTTGGCAAGGGGCCCGGGTCGCGAGCGTGTACGCGGCGTGCGCCTCCGGGGCGCAGGCCGTCGACACCGCGCGGGCCCAGATCCTCGCCGGGCTCGCCGATGTGGTGCTCGCGGTCGGGGCCGATGCCGCTCCCAAGGGGTTCTTCCGCCCTGCGGGCGGCGACCGGCCCGACGATCCCGACTGGCTGCGCTTCCGCGTCCTCGGGGCGACCAACCCGGTCTACTTCGGGCTGTACGCCCGCAGACGCATGGCGGTGCACGGCGACACGCCGGAGGACTTCGCTCAGGTGAAGGTGAAGAACGCGGCGATGGGAGCGCTCAACGCGAACGCCCGCTACCGCGGCCGCGTCACCGCCGAGGAGGTCGCCGCCTCCGCCGTCGTCGCCGATCCACTGCGGCTGCTCGACATCTGCGCGACCTCAGACGGCGGTGCGGCCCTGGTGCTGTCGAGCCTGGAGTACGCGCGGCGGCACGGGCACGCGGAGCCGGTGCGGATCCGGGCGGTCTCCACGGTGACCCCGCGGTATCCCAACACCGTGCTGGACCTGCCGGACATCGCCACGGACTCCGCGGCGGCCGTGGACCCGCCCGGGGAGACGTTCCGGACGTCGATCGCCCGGGCGGCCTACGACGAGGCCGGCATCGGGCCGGAGGACCTGTCGCTGGCCGAGGTCTACGACCTCTCCACCGCCCTTGAGCTGCAGTGGTACGAAGACCTGGCGCTGTGCGGCGAGGGCGAGGGCGTGAAGCTGCTGCGCGACGGGGCGACGGCCCTGGGCGGTCGCATACCGGTGAACGTCAGCGGTGGACTGGCCTCCTTCGGCGAGGCGGTTCCGGCGCAGGCGATAGCCCAGGTGTGTGAGCTGGCCTGGCAGTTGAGGGGCGAGGCCGGTGACCGGCAGGTGGCGGGAGCGCGCGTCGGCCTCAGTGCGAACCAGGGGCTTTTCGGGCACGGGTCGGCGGTGATCGCGGTGCGGTGAGCCGCCCTGCCGGAGGTGGTACGGACAGATGGGGCCGTGCGGGTCGGTCGGGCGGTCGGGCGATCGGGCGATCGGGCGATCGGGCGGTCGGGCGGTCGGGCGGTCGGGCGGTCGGGCGGTCGGGCGGTCGGGCCGAGCGTGCGGCCGCAGGCCCTGGCCATACGCTGTGTGACCGCGCCGGAATCCTGCGTGAACGTCTCATGAACTGGGCTTGAGCGTGCGCCGGTGGAGCCATCATGCTCCCGTGCGCTCCTGGACGGATACTCTCCGCTTCGCCTTCCAACCGGTGGTCAACCTGACGACCGGGGTGGTCGCGGGACTGGAGATACTCGCCCGCCCGGAGACCGGCGACGTCCTGGCCGACGCCCGTCGGGATCCCGAACTCGACTGCCGGCTGGCCGTGTCGGCGGTCCGTGCGGCGGTGCGCAAGGAGACCCTGCTCCCGCTGTTCGTCAACGTGTTCACCGGCACCCTCGCCGACCTCGGCGGTCTCCCTTCCCTGCACGACGCCGTGCGCGAGGCGGGGCGGCTGCCGTGGGAGGTGACGATCGACGTCTGCCCGCCGTACACGCACGTGCCGCAGCAGGCGCTGCTGGAGGCGGTCGCCACGCTGCGCGGCCAGGGTTTCCGGATCTGCGCGGACGGCGTCGGTGACGGGGACGTGCCCTTGCGGCTGCTGTCGGACATCGCACCCGGCCTCGTGAAACTGGACGCGTCGCTGCTGGCACGACCCGCGGTGGTACGGTCGATGCGGACGCTGTGCGACGAGCTGGGAGCGCTGCTGGCGGTCGAGGGCGTGGAGACCGAAGGGCAGTGCGCGGCGGCATCGGCGGCCGGGGCGCAGCTGGCCCAGGGCGAGCTCTTCGCGCCGCCGGCCCGGCTGCCCGCCGCGGACGTCTACGTTCCGCCCCGCTCCCCCGGCGATCCGACCCCGCCGCGCTCCGGGCCGTCGGTGCGGGAGTTCGTACGACCCGCCGCCTTGCTGCCCGCCACGGCGTCCGCGGGGCAGGTGCGGGCGCTGCTGACCGGCTCGCCGGACGTGTCCGGGGTGCTGCTCGTGGACCCCGGCGGGGTACCGGTCCGGTCGGTGCACCGGTCCCGCTTCCTGCTGTCGATGTCGGGGCGCTACGGGCACGCCCTGTACGCCGACCGGCCCGCGGCCAAGCTCGGTGACCCGCCGCGGACGGTGGGCGTCGACGCGACCGCCTGGGAGGTGCTGGACGTGGTGGCGGTCGGCGGACGGGACCGCACGTCGGACGACGTGGCCGTGGTGGACGAGTACGGGCGGTGCGTCGGCGTCGTACGGCTCGCGGACCTCGTGCGCGCGCTGGCCGAGACGCGGGTGGAGGAGGCGGCGGGGCTCAATCCGCTGACGCGTCTGCCCGGCTCGGACGCGATCACCGGTGAGGTGGACCGGCGCATCGCTGCCGGTCGGGCGTTCGCGTTGAGCTGGCTGGATGTCGACCACTTCAAGCAGGTCAACGACGGGGCCGGGTTCGCGGCGGGCGACGAGCTGATCCGGGCCGTTGGCCGGGCGCTCCAGCAGGCCGCGACGGGCGGGGCGCGCGTGGGGCACATCGGCGGGGACGACTTCCTGGTCCTCGCCGATCCGGACGGTCTCGATCCGCTGGCCGCCTCCGTGCTGGACGTGCCCTGGTCGGCGGGTGGGCGGCCGGTCACGCTGTCGCTCGCGACGGTGCTGTGCGCTCCGGGCAGTGTGGCGGACCACCGGCAGGCGGCGGCCTGCCTGGCACCGTTGAAGAAGGCGGCGAAGGCGCTGCACGGGGCGAGTTGGGTGCTGGGCCGCGCGGGCCTGCCCGGCCACGAGGCCCGCCGGGGCTCCAAACCGGCACCGGCGGGGTGCGGCGTGGCGGAGCCGGGTGGGGGCTGACAGGGCAGCGGCTGCGGGGAAGGCCGGGACACGCGGAGTTCTGAGCTGCTTGGGCCGTGGAGCCACGGGCGTGCATACGTTCTCGGCCGCGGCAGAGCAGGTGGGGCGGGAGCGTGTGTGCGTTCCTCGGGCGCGGCACGGCAGGCGGAGCGGGAGCGGGCATACGCTTCTTGGCCGCGGCAGGGCAGGTGGAGCGCGGGAGCGGGCATACGTTTCCGGCCCCTCGCAGGGCCGCGTGGAGGCCGGGGGCGGGCCTGGGACCGAGGGGAGCAGGCCCGGGGCCTGAGCCGCTCACAGGAGCTCCAGGGGGCGAGCGGGACGGGACGTCCGGCAGGGCCGGAGTCGTGTCGGCACATGTGGCCGGATGGCGCTGTCAGGGGCGGTACGCGACGCCGGGGACCCGCCCGCCAGGCCCAGGACAGCGGCCCGCAGCGGGGCCCGATCGGTCCGGTTGAGAAACCGGCAGGTCAGGTGGAAGCTGGACACGAGCAAGCGAGGAGTCAGCTGCGGCTGGGCAGTCGCCGACGGCGGCGCTCAGCGGAGGCCGGACACCACCCCGTACACCTCGCGCGGCGCACCAAGGCCCGCGCGGGTCCGACCCAGATCTGAACAACGACCCGACCGGGTATCGCCGAGGCCGTGCAACCGGCCACCCGGCCCGGCAGGATCCCGGGCGGCCGTCACATGGCCGTCAACCGTTGCGGTCGGCCACCTTGACGCCCTTTGGGTGCCGGTGAACACTTCCGGTGTCAGTCGACATCGCCGTACATACTCGGCGTAATCCGGCACTGCGGCGCGTGAACGCGCCTGCGCCAAGGCCCCTTCCCCCACGGGCGATTCGGCTGCGACGGCACGCTCGTCACGGATGCCGGGCGGGGCGCGAAACCCCTGCCTTCGGCTGAAGTAGCCATGGGAAACGCACCCTGCACGTGAGGACCGGGGCGGACCGTCCCGGGCCTTGGCCTAGGAGCCGCCATGAGCAACGGAGACATTTTCGTCGGCGAGATGATCGGCACGGCGATCCTGATCCTGTTCGGCGCCGGCGTGTGCGCCGCCGTCACCCTCAGGTTCTCGAAGGCGCGAGCCGCCGGATGGGTGGTGATCGCGTTCGGCTGGGGCTTCGGCGTGCTGGCAGGCGCGTACACCGCCGCTCCCCTCTCCGGAGGGCACCTCAACCCGGCCGTCACCTTCGGCCTCGCCGTCGACACCGGCGTGTGGAGCAAGGTCTGGGTCTACCTGCTGGGGCAGCTGGCCGGCGCCATGATCGGGGCCATCCTCTGCTACCTGGTGTACTTCGCCCAGTTCCAGGCCAACGTGCGGCAGACGGGCACGACCGAGGGCACCCTGGACGAACCGGTTCCGACGCTGGGGATCTTCTCCACGATCCCCGAGATCCGGAACCCGGTGGCCAACCTGGTCACCGAGATCCTCGCCACCATCGCCCTGGTCCTGCCCATCCTGGCCCTCGTCGGCGACAACAAGCATGTCGAGGGCATCGGCATCGGACAGATCGCGGGTCAGGGCGAAGGCATCTACGGCTCCGGCATCGCGATCCTCCTGGTCGCCCTCCTGGTCGTCGGCATCGGCCTCTCCCTGGGTGGTCCGACGGGCTATGCCATCAACCCGGCGCGTGACCTCGGTCCCCGCATCGTGCACGCCTTCCTGCCGATCCCGAACAAGGGGACGTCCGACTGGGGCTACTCGTGGATCCCGGTCGCCGGCCCACTGATCGGTGGATTGCTGGGTGGCCTCATCTACAACGCAGCCTTCTGAACCAGCCCGAGGGGTACTCATGACGGACAACGCCGAGAAGTACGTCGCAGCGATCGACCAGGGCACCACGTCGAGCCGCTGCATCGTCTTCAACCAGGACGGCGCGATCGTCGCCGTCGACCAGCGCGAGCACCGCCAGATCTTTCCCAAGCCGGGCTGGGTGGAGCACGACGCCACCGAGATCTGGTCCAAGACCCAGGCGGTGGTCGCCGGGGCGATCGCCAAGGCCGGACTGCGCGCCGACCAGCTGAGCGCGATGGGCATCACCAACCAGCGGGAGACGACCCTCCTGTGGGACCGCGCGACGGGCAAGCCGGTGCACAACGCCATCGTCTGGCAGGACACGCGGACGGCGGCGCTGTGCAACCAGCTGGGCGGATCGGACGGGCAGGACCGTTTCCGCGAGCAGACGGGGTTGCCGCTGGCGACCTACTTCTCCGGGCCCAAGGCGGCCTGGCTGCTCGACAACGTGCCCGACCTGCGGGCGCGCGCCGAACGCGGTGAGATCGCCTTCGGCACCATGGACTCGTGGCTCATCTGGAACCTCACCGGCGGCACGGACGGCGGTCAGCACGTCACCGACGTCACCAACGCCGGCCGGACCATGCTGATGAACCTGGAGACCCTCCAGTGGGACTCCTCGATCCTCTCGGCGATGAACATTCCCGAGGCCATGCTGCCCGAGATCAAATCCTCCGCGGAGGTGTACGGCACCGCCGTCGGCCAGCTCGCCGGCGTCCCCGTGGCCTCGGCGCTGGGCGACCAGCAGGCGGCCGTGTTCGGACAGGCCTGCTACGACGTGGGCACGGCGAAGAACACGTACGGCACGGGCAGCTTCCTGCTGCTCAACACGGGCAACCGCCCGGTGCCGTCGAAGAGCGGCCTGCTGACGACCATGGGGTACAAGATCGGCAGTGAGGCGCCGATCTACTGCCTGGAGGGGTCGATAGCCATAACGGGCGCGCTGGTGCAGTGGTTCCGCGACCAGCTGGGCATCATCCGCACCGCCGACGAGATCGAACCGCTGGCGGCGAGTGTGGAGGACAACGGCGGCGCGTACATCGTTCCGGCGTTCTCGGGCCTGTTCGCGCCGTACTGGCGCTCCGACGCGCGTGGTGTGGTCACCGGTCTCACCCGGTACGTCACGAAGGCGCACCTCGCGCGCGCGGTGCTGGAGGCGACGAGCTGGCAGACGCGCGAGGTCGTGGACGCCATGTACCAGGACTCCGGGGTGCACATCACCACCCTGAAGGTCGACGGCGGCATGACGAAGAACAACCTCCTGATGCAGCATCAGTCGGACGTGCTCGACGTGCCGGTGGTGCGGCCCAAGGTCTCCGAGACGACCTGTCTGGGCGCCGCGTACGCGGCCGGTCTGGCCACCGGTGTGTGGAACGACCTGGACGAACTCAAGGCGCACTGGCAGAAGGACGTCGAGTGGACGCCGTCCATGGAGGCGTCGGTGCGGGACCGCGAGTACCACAACTGGCGCAAGGCCGTGGAGCGGAGCTTCGGCTGGGAGGAGGACGGCGACAGCTGAACCACGCGCGCGTGGAGGGCCGTTTCCGACTGCGGCCCGTACCCCCGTCGGCGGGGGTACGGGCCGTGCCCGCCGGTCGGCCCGGTCAGGAGGTCACGGTCTGGCGGCGGTCGGCCGCGTAGGCCATCGCGTGCTGGACGACTCCGATGAGCGCTTCCTTGACCGACTCGCGGTCGCGGGCGTCGCACATCATGAGCGGTACGCCGTCATCCAGGTCGAGGGCCTGGCGGACGTCCTCGACCGGGTAGATCGGGGCGCCCTCGAAGCAGTTGACGCCGACGAGGAACGGTATGGCGCGCCGCTCGAAGTAGTCGACGGCGGCGAAGCAGTCCTCCAGGCGTCGCGTGTCGGCCAGCACGACCGCGCCGAGCGCGCCCTCGGAGAGTTCGTCCCACATGAACCAGAACCGCTCCTGTCCGGGCGTGCCGAACAGGTACAGCACCAGGTCCTCGCGCAGCGTGATGCGGCCGAAGTCCATGGCCACGGTCGTGGTGTGCTTGCCTTCCACGCCGCTGATGTCGTCGACCGGGCGCCCGGCCTCGGTGAGCAGTTCCTCGGTGCGCAGCGGCCTGATCTCGCTGACCGCGCCGACGAGCGTGGTCTTGCCCACGCCGAAGCCGCCGGCCACCAGGATCTTGAGCGTGACGGGCTCGACCGGAGGCTTGCCGCGCTCAGAACGCCCGAAGATCATCGATCTCTTCTCCTGCTTGATGGGGGTCGGGCGACGGCGGGCCGTAGCCTCCGCCGCCGGGGGTTTCGATGACGAGTACGTCGCCGGTGACGACGTCCGCGGAGCCGCTGCCGCCGAGGCCGGTCACCGTGCCGTCGGCGTGTTCCACCCGGTTGGCACCGAGAGCGCCCGGCTCACCGCCCGCCATACCGTACGGGGGGACGCGGCGGTGCTGCGAGAGCGTGGAGACGGTCATGGGCTCCAGGAAACGGATCCGGCGCACGGCACCGTCCCCGCCACGCCACCGTCCGGCGCCGCCGCTGCCGCGCCGGACCGCGAACTCCTCGAGGCGCACGGGCAGTCGCCACTCCAGGACCTCGGGGTCGGTGAGGCGTGAATTGGTCATGTGGGTCTGGACGACGGGTGCGCCGGGGAAGCCGTCGCCCGCTCCGGAGCCTGAGGCGACGGTCTCGTAGTACTGGTGGCGCGCGTTGCCGAAGGTGACGTTGTTCATGGTCCCGGAGCCCTCGGCCTGGACGCCCAGGGCGGCGTAGAGGGCACCGGTGATGGCCTGGGAGGTCTCCACGTTGCCCGCGACGACGGCGGCCGGCGGCTCGGGCGCGAGCAGGGAGCCGGGCGGTACGACGATGGTCAGGGGGCGCAGGCAGCCGTCGTTGAGGGGGATGTCGTCGGCGACGAGGGTGCGGAAGACGTACAGGACCGCCGCGTTGACGACCGAGAGGGGCGCGTTGAAGTTGGTGGGCAGTTGTGCGGACGTGCCGGTGAAGTCGATGGTCGCGGCCCGGTTCTCGCGGTCCACGCGCACGGTCACGCGGATGACGGCGCCCGAGTCGGTCTCGTAGGCGTACTCGCCGTCGTCGAGGGCGTCGATGACGCGGCGCACGGCTTCTTCGGCGTTGTCCTGGACGTGCCGCATATAGGCCTGGACGACGTCGAGGCCGAATTCCCCGATCATGCGGCCGACCTCGTCGACGCCCTTCTGGTTGGCGGCGATCTGGGCGCGCAGGTCGGCCAGGTTGGTCTTCGGGTTGCGGGAGGGGTGCGGGGCCTCGGTGAGGAGGCGGAGGGTCTCGTCCTCGCGGAAGCGGCCGTTCTCGGCGAGCAGCCAGTTGTCGAAGAGGACGCCTTCCTCCTCGATGGTGCGGCTGTTCGCGGGCATGGAGCCGGGGGCGATGCCGCCGATCTCGGCGTGGTGGCCGCGTGAGGCGACGTAGAAGAGGATCTCCTGGTCACTCTCCGTGTTGCCCGTCGACGGGGTGCCGAAGACCGGGGTGATCACGGTGACGTCGGGCAGGTGGGTGCCGCCGTGGTACGGGTCGTTGACGGCGTAGGTGTCGCCCGGGCGCATGCGGGGGCCGCGCCGGCGGATGACCTCTTTCACGCTGGTCCCCATCGATCCCAGGTGGACGGGGATGTGCGGGGCGTTGGCCACCAGGTTTCCGTCCGGGTCGAAGAGGGCGCAGGAGAAGTCCAGGCGCTCTTTGATGTTGACGGACTGGGCGGTGGACTCGAGCCGGGCGCCCATCTGCTCGGCGATGGACATGAAGAGGTTGTTGAAGACCTCGAGCAGAACCGGGTCGACTCTCGTGTCGAGGTCGGAACTCTGCGTAATCGCGGCGCGTTCCATGAGCAGATGCCCGTCAGAGGTCGCCGCGGCTCGCCAGCCGTCGTCGACGACGGTCGTCGCGCCGGCTTCGGTGATGATCGCCGGGCCGGTGACGGGGTCGCCGGGGGGAAGGTCCTCGCGGCGGTGGAGGGGTACGTCGCGCCAGGATCCGCCGGTGTGGAGGCGGACGGTCCGCGGCGGCGCGGGGCTGCCGTCCGGGGCGGCCTCGTAGGGGGCGAGAGCGGAGAGATCGGGGGGTTCGGTGATGCCGGTGGCTTCGACGGAGAGGGCTTCGACGACGATCGGACGGTCGAGCGTGAAGGAGTACGTGGCGCGATGACGTTCTTCGAAAGCCCGCCGCATGGTGTCGGGCTCGGTCAGCTCGACGGTGAGGGTGGTGTCGGTGCCGTCGTAGCGGAGCTCCGCGCGACGGGTGACCTCGATGCGATCCTCGGGGACGTCCTCGGCGAGGAGTTCGGCGCGCGCTGCCGCTTCGAGGTCTTCGGCGGTCTTGCGGACGCCGGGCATGGAGGCGGGTTCCAGGGGTGCCTCGACGGACTGTTCGCGCATGGCGGTGGTGTCGGCGAGGCCGATGCCGAGCGCGGAGAGGACACCGGCCATGGGCGGCACGAGGACGGTGCGGATGCCGAGGGAGTCGGCGACCATGCAGGCGTGCTGGCCGCCCGCGCCGCCGAACGTGGTGAGGGCGTAACGGGTGACGTCGTGGCCCTTCTGGACGGAGATCCGCTTCACGGCGGACGCGATGTTGGCGACGGCGATCCGCAGGTAGCCCTCGGCGACCTGCTCGGGGGTGCGGTCGTCGCCGGTCCGCTCGCCGATCTCGCGCGCGAGGGCGGTGAAGCGGTCCCGGACGAGTGCCTCGTCGAGGGGCTCGTCGCCGTTCGGGCCGAACACGTTCGGGAAGTGGGCGGCCTGGATGCGGCCGAGCATGACGTTGGCGTCGGTGACGGCGAGCGGGCCGCCCCCGCGGTAGCAGGCGGGTCCCGGGTCCGCGCCCGCCGAGTCCGGCCCTACGCGGTAGCGGGAGCCGTCGAAGTGCAGGACCGAGCCGCCTCCGGCCGCGACGGTGTGGATGTCCAGCATGGGGGCGCGCAGCCGGACGCCGGCGATCCGGCTGGTGAAGACGCGTTCGTACTCGCCCGCGAAGTGGGAGACGTCGGTCGAGGTGCCGCCCATGTCGAAGCCGATGACGCGGTCGAAGCCGGCGAGCTGCGACATCCGGGCCATGCCGACGATGCCGCCGGCCGGGCCGGACAGGATGGCGTCCTTGCCGCGGAACTGCCCGGCCTCGGTGAGACCGCCGTTGGACTGCATGAACATCAGCCGCACGCCTTCGAGTTCGTCGGCGACGTGCCGGACGTAGCGGCGCAGTACGGGCGAGAGGTAGGCGTCGACGACGGCGGTGTCCCCGCGGGGGACGAGCTTCATCAGGGGGCTGGCCTCGCTGGAGAGCGAGATCTGCGGGAAGCCGATGCGGGCGGCGAGCTCCCCGACCGCCTGTTCGTGGGCGGGGTGGAGGTGGCTGTGCATGCACACCACGGCGACGGCGCGGATACCGTCGTCGTACGCCTCCTGGAGGGGCCCGGCGAGGGCGTCCAGATCGGGCGCGAGCAGGACGGTGCCGTCGGCGTCCATACGCTCGTCGATCTCGACGACCCGTTCGTACAGCAGCTCGGGCAGGTCGATACGGCGGGCGAAGATGGCCGGGCGGTTCTGGTAGGCGATGCGCAGGGCGTCGCGGAAGCCGCGGGTGATGGCCAGGAGGGTGCGTTCGCCCTTGTGCTCGAGGAGGGCGTTGGTGGCGACCGTGGTCCCCATGCGTACGGTCTCGACGGGGTCGGTGGAGCCGGACAGCAGGGTGCGGACGCCCTCGACCGCGGCGTCGGCGTAGCGTGCCGGGTTGTCCGACAGGAGCTTGTGCGTGAGCAGCCGGCCGTCCGGGCGCCGCGCGACGACGTCCGTGAAGGTGCCGCCCCGGTCGACCCAGAACTGCCAGCCAGTCACGTCAGTACCCCGCTTCCGCGCTGCTCACAGCGCCCGGAGGCCGTTGATCACGTCGCGCAGAATACTCTCGTCCGGCAGTTCGGCAGGGGGCACGGGCCGGTTCACATGGACGAATTCCGCGTCCACGAGATCTCCGACGAGGACCCGTACCACCCCGATCGGCAGGTCGAGTTCCGCTGCGAGTTCGGCGACCGACTGCGGGACGTCACGGCACAGTTCGACGATGTCCACATGCTCCGGGGAGAGCATGTGGTCGGCCTCCGGGTCGTCCGCGTGCGGTTCCGTGACCACGACCGCGATCAGGTCCAGCCGGTGCTGGCCCTGGCTGCTGGTGCGGCCGCGCGTCATCGCGTACGGACGGACGACCGGTCCGGCCTCGTCGTCGAACCAGTGGCTTCTTCCCTGACCGTCAGCGCTCATGTCATCCCACTACCCGCCTGCGGGCAGATCGGTGCGCGGAGCGGCGCCCAGATGCACACCGACCCGCTTCACGAGCAGTGTCATCTCGTAGGCGACCTGGCCGACGTCCGAGTCGGCGTCCGAGAGGACGGCGAGGCAGCTGCCGTCGCCGGCGGCCGTCACGAACAGGAAGGCGTCGTCGAGCTCGACGACCGTCTGACGGACGTTGCCGGCCTCGAAGTGGCGTCCCACGCCCTTGGCGAGACTGTGGAACCCGGAGGCGACGGCGGCGAGGTGTTCGCTGTCCTCCCTGGTCAGGTCCTTGGACAACCCTGTCGGCAAACCGTCGCCGGAGAGCACGAGGGCCTTGCGGATGCTCGCGACGCGGTCCACGAGATCGTCGAGGAGCCAGTTCAGCTCCCCCTTGCTGTTCGCGGTGTGGCCGGTCGCCTTCGGTGCGGTCATCGACCGTCCCCCTCTGTCGTTCCTTGTCGTGCTGCGCCGCTGTGGGCGGCATCGCCCGCGGCGTTCTCCTCGCGGCCGCGCTGCCAGCCGCGCTGGAGCGAGGCCATCCGGCTGCGTACTTGCTCGGCGTCGCGTTCGGCGGGCTCGGCCCTGGCCTCCGTCCGAGGCTCGGGGCCCCGTTTCAGCTGCGGGGCCAGGTTGGCCTGCCGGACGCGCCGGGGCAGCGGCGCGGTGCCGGAGCGAGGCGTCTGGGGTGCGGACCGGGGGGCGTCCCCCCGTCCTGCCGAGCCGGTCTCCTGGGGTGTGGATCCGGAGCCGGCCCGGTGGCGCATGGGCCCGCCGGGCATCTCTGCCGGGGTGCCGGAGAGGCGGTCGGGGGCTTCCGGGCCGCTCGAAGCGATCTCCGCGCGGCGTGTCCGCCGGGGAAGGGAGGGCGGCTCCGCCCCGTCGCCGACGGCGCTGCCGGGCGAGGCAGGGGATTCGGTGCGGTCCTCGTTCCGGCCGTCCGCGCCGATGCCCCGGCGAGCGGAGTCCGTCCCCCGGCGGCGGGCCGGCAGGGGCGGCGGCGCGTCCGGCTGCGACTCGCCGCCGGCCGGGGAGCCCTCGGTGCGGCGGCGCACCGGAAGGGCGGACGTGGGCTCCGGCCCGGTCCGGCCCGTGCCCCGGCCGCTCGCCGGCTCCTCACCCCGGCGACGCGAGGGGAGCGAGGACGTGGCCTCCGACTCCGCTCGGCCCGTGCCCGGGGTCTCCTCTTCGGTCTTCCCCCGCCGGGGGCGCTGCTCGGTGACGGGGCGCCCGTGCGAGCTGACCAGCTTGGGGGTGTGGCGGCGGGACAGCGGGACCGGAGCGCTCAGCTCGTCCCCCGTGTCCGTGCGGTCCCGTGCGCTGCGGGAGTCGGCGCCCTGCTGGTGCGGGTCGGCGCGGCGGCCGGCCGCATCGTCCTGGGCGCGGGTCAGGGAGTGGCGCGGGCGGAAGAGGCCGCCGTGTTCGCTGTCCTCGTCCTCGATGGCGCCGGGGAAGTCGCCGATGGCGTCCAGGTCGACGGGAGCCTCCAGCTCGACCGGTCCGTCCAGGAGGGAGGCCGGCAGGCCGGGCCGTGGGGCGGGTGCCTGGGACAGCGCGGCGCGACGGCTGTCCTGCGGCTCGCTCTCCCTGGCCAGCTGGGGCCGGTCGAGCCGGAAGCCCAGGCCGTTGGTGTCCGGGACGTCGTCCGTGAGCAGCGCGTCGGGGATGAAGACGACGGCGGTCGTGCCGCCGTACGGGGAAGGCTGCAGGGAGACCCGGACGTTCTGCCGCTGGGCGAGACGGCTGACCACGAACAGGCCGAGCCGGTCGGTGTCGGACAGTTCGAACTCCGGCGTCTCGGCGAGCCGGAGGTTGGCGTCCAGGAGCGCTTCGGCGGCCATGCCGAGGCCGCGGTCGTGGATCTCGAGCGTGAAGCCGTTGGCGACCCGCTCGCCCAGGACCTGGACGGCCGTGTGCGGCGGGGAGAAGACGGTGGCGTTCTCCAGGAGTTCGGCAACGAGGTGTGTGATGTCGGCGACGGCCGGGCCGGTGACGGCGATACGCGGGAGGCGGCGGACCTCGATGCGCTCGTAGTCCTCGACCTCGGCGACAGCGGCGCGGACGACGTCCATGAGCTGGACGGGCTTGCGCCACTGACGGGAGGGCGCGGCGCCGGAGAGGATCACGAGGCCCTCGGCGTGCCGGCGCATGCGGGTGGTCAGGTGGTCGAGGCGGAACAGGTCGGCGAGTTCCTCGGTGTCCTCGGTCCTGCGCTCCATGGCGTCGAGCAGGGTGAGCTGCTTGTGGAGCAGGACCTGGCTGCGGCGCGCGAGGTTGACGAAGACCTCGGAGACACCGGCGCGGAGTTCGGCCTGTTTGACGGCGGCTTCGACGGCGGCGCGCTGGAGGGTGTTGAGGGCCTGGCCGACCTCGCCCATCTCGTTCTTGTCGTACTCCAGGCGCGGGACCTCGGTCTCGACGTCGACCTGCTCGCCCGCGGAGAGGCGGCGCATCACGCTGGGCAGCCGCACCCCGGACGCCTCGTGGGCCTCCAGGCGCAGCTGCCGCAGGTCGCGGATGAGGGTGCGGCCGACGCGTACGGACAGGAAGAGCGAGAGCAGCAGCGCGATCAGGCCGAGCGCGCCCGCGATGACCGCCTTGGCGATGACGCCGATGGCCACCGGGTGGACGCGGTCCTGGTAGCGGTCGTTGGCCTGGTCGTTGAGGGTGCCGAGTTCGTCGAGCACGTTCCCGGCGGCGCTGTCCCAGCTCTTCGCGGTGACGCCGCGGGGTGTTCCGGCTCCGGAGTCGAGGGCGGCTTCCTCGGCGACGCGCAGCGGTGCGGAGGAGGCGTTCTTCCAGAAGCTCTCGTAGCGGTCGCGCTCCGCGACGGGCAGCAGCTGGAGGTTGACGTCGTACATCAGGGTGCGCTGGGCCACGAGGTCGGAGATGTCGCGCTCTTCGGCGTGCGAGATCCTGCCGACGATCAGGGCGGAGCCGAGGAGGGCGTCCTCGCGGGAGAGGAGTTCACGGGCGCGGGCGAGGTTGACCAGCGCGCGGTACTGCTTGTCCAGCTCCACGTTGTCGACCACGTGCAGGTTGGCCAGCAGGGCGTAGCACGGGTCGACCAGGCGGTTGTAGAGGTCGAGAGCCTGGGAGCGGTTGACGGTGCCGTCCTCGACACTGCGGCGCAGCGACTCGATGCCGTCGAAGGCGTCCAGGACCGCGGTGAGCCGCTCGTCGGTGTCCTGGCCCATCGCGTCGCGCACGTCCGGATTCTCGGCGTTCTCGCGGATGCTGCCGACGGCCTCGTCCGTGGCGGACCGGCTGCGCCGGAGCGCGGCGAGCCCGTCGGAGGCGCGGGGGTCGGCGAGGTAGACGAGGGTCTGGCGGCGTTCCTCCTGAAGGACGCGGACGGTGTCCTCGACGGGGTAGCCGATCTTCTCCACCACGGACGACACGTTGAACAGGTCGCCCGCCTCGCGTCCCGTGAGCACGGTGGCGAAGGCCCAGATCGCGGTCAGGGACACCAGCGGCACGAGAAGCAGCGCCACGATCTTCCGGCGGATGGACTTCCCGCGAAAGCGCATGGCCTCCCCCAGCTCGGGCCCCCGGCCGTACCGGGGGTACACATGTGCGTCAACAAACGGCGCGAGCCTACTACCGACGCACAGGGAACTCGAAGACCGGTCCGGAGGCTGAACTTCCGCGCCAGCCACGAGGTGTGGGGAGTTGTCCGGGCATTGCAGGAGTTGTCTCCCCGAAACCGATGGTGAGCGTACGGGCCCATCCTCGTTGTCGGCCAGGGCGGTTGGCTGAAATTTTTCGGTCCTTGGGAATCTTCGTGGCGGGTTGTTCGTCCTTCACTACGGGAAATGGGGGCGGAATGGGCCACAGGAGCCGCATCCCGAACCCGGGCGGCGTAAAACAGCGCAAGCCGGGCAGCCACTGGGGAGCACGGGTCTTCGGATGCGGGCGAGCGGTCTGCCGGCGGTGGGGAGTGACACGTTGATGGGCACGGCGGAGCGGCGCGGGGCGCCCAGGGCTGGCGGGGCGCAGGTGACGAGGCATCGGGATACCGAGGCGATCGGTCACGACACCCCGGCTGCCGAGGCAGGGACAAGGGCGCGTGAGGCGGGAGTTCCGGCTTCCGAGGCGGGCCGTGGGATACGCGAGCAGCAGTACTACCGGCCCCTGTGGGTCGAGGAGCCGGCGCGGCGGCGCCGGTTGCCGGATCCGGTGCGGACTTCGGCTGTGCGGGCGGTCCTGCTCATCGCGGTGACGCTGATTCAGGCGATGGTGGCCTTCCTGTGCACGATGGCCGGGTCCTGGCTGGCGTTTCCCATGGTGATCAGCAGTGTGGTCAGCACGATCGTGGCCACGTGGGGAGCGCTCGACGTGTGGGTGACGCGCCAGGTCTGGAACCAGCGCAACGGGGTGGTCTCCATGCCGAGCAGCACGGCAAGGGCCCTCCGCCGCGAGCGGCGCCGGGCCCGGCGTCAGGCACGTGCGGCGGAACGGGCGCAGGAGCGGATACGCCGACGGGGCGGGGCCGGGCAGTTGTCCCACTCGTAAGAGGGTGTGGCGCTCGTCGGGCAGGTGTGGCGCTCGTCGGGCAGGTGTGGCGCTCGTAGGGCAGGTGTGGCGCTCGTAGGAAGGTGCGGCCTCGTAGCGCATCTGGCGCGACACCCGCCCCACCCCTCAGGGTTGGTTCGACCGATCGAAAGCGACCTGCGGAACACGCATCGAGGAACCGCCCATGACAGCTCCCTCGCAGTCGACAGACCCACACGGCCAGGACGACGTCGAACTCACCGAGTTCGGCTACAGACCCGAACTCAAGAGGACTCTCGGCAACTTCCACACCTTCGCCGCCGGGATCAGCTACATCTCGATCCTGACCGGCACCTTCCAGCTGTTCTACTTCGGCTATGGCAGCGGCGGCCCCGCCTACTGGTGGTCGTGGCCGATGGTCTTCGTGGGCCAGTTCATGGTCGCCCTCTGCTTCGCGGAGCTGGCCGCCCGCTATCCCGTGGCGGGATCCGTCTACAACTGGTCGAAGAAGATAGGCAATCCCCACCTGGGCTGGCTCGCCGGCTGGATGATGCTGATCGCCTCGATCGTGTCCATATCGGCCGTGGCGCTGGCCTACCAGTTGACGCTGCCGCAGATCTCGTCGTTCTTCCAGTTCGTGGGGGACGGCACCGGTACCTATGACGTGGCGACCAACGCGGTCATCCTGGCCGCGGTGTTGATCCTGTTCACCACCCTGGTGAACGCCTTCGGCGTCAAGTTGATGGCCCGGATCAACACGGCGGGCGTGTTCATCGAGTTGATCGCCACCGTCGTACTGATCGTCCTCTTCGCCGTCCACATCACGCGTGGTCCCCAGGTCGTCATGGAGACGCACGGCACCGGCGCGGGATACGGAAACGGGTACCTGGGTGCCTTCCTGGTGGCCTCGCTGGCCTCGGCGTACGTCATGTACGGCTTCGACACCGCCGCCTCGCTCGGCGAGGAGTCCCTGGACCCGACCAGGAACGCGCCCCGCGCGATCATCCGGGCGATCGTCGCGTCCTTCGTCCTCGGCGGGTTGATCCTGTTGCTCGCCCTGATGAGCGTGTCCAGTCTGAGCGGCGAGAAGCTGTCCACGGACGGTCTGCAGTACATCGTGCTCGACGTGCTCGGACCGACGGCCGGCAAGGCGATGCTGTGGTGTGTGCTGATCGCGGTGACGGTGTGCGCGCTGGCGGTGCACACGGCGGCGGTCCGGCTGGCGTTCGCGATGGCCCGCGACAACAACCTGCCCGCGTCCGCGAAGCTGGCCAAGTGTCATCCGCGGTTCCAGACGCCGGTCCTGCCGACCGTGATCATCGGGCTTCTCGCGCTGTCGATCCTGGTGGTCAACATCCGCCAGCCGCAGATCTTCACCGTCGTCACCAGCATCGGCATCATCATGATCTACCTCGCCTACCTGGGCGTCACGGTGCCGCTGCTGGTCGCCCGGCTGCGGGGGAAGTGGCAGCCCGCGGACGGGGGCCGGTTCTCGCTGGGCCGCTGGGGGCTGCCGGTCAACATCGTGGCCGTGCTGTGGGGCGGGGCCATGACGCTCAACCTGATCTGGCCGCGGGCCGCCGTCTACAACGCCACGGAGCCCTACCACTGGTACCTGCGCTGGGGCGCGGTGCTGTTCGTCGCCGTCATCGCGGGCGGCGGCTTCGCCTACTACTGGTTCGTCCAGCGGCACCGGACCGGCGTGCTCGCCGAGCACCGCTCGGACGCCGCGGCCACCGCCCCCGTCACCACCCCCGCGGCCGACTGACGGCCGAAGGAGGACCCATGAGTACGCATGCCGGAGGATGCCTGAGCCAACGAGGATGCCTGAGCCAACGAGGGTGCCTGAGCTAAGAGGTCGCGGGCGCCGGGCGCTTGTACATCCTGGTCGCCGTGATCTCGCTGTGGACCGCCTCCCCCGCCTGGGGCTGCTGCGGCAGGCCCGGGCGGAGATGTTCCTCGACGCTGATGTACTTCAGGCCCGCCCTCAGGTCGGCGTCGTTGCGCATGCGGATGACCAGCGGGAACTCGGCCAGCGCGGTGGTGTCGAACAGACCCGTGGTGTACAGGAGCTGGACACCGAGGGCGTCCGACACCGCCCGCTGGAGCTCCAGCAGGTACGTGGCGTTGGCGCGGCCGATGGGGTTGTCGAGGAACAGCGTGCCCGCGTGCCGGTGCTTGTCGCGGCCCCGGTCGTTCGAGCGCAGGGCGGCCATCGTGCAGTACAGGGCGATGGCGGCGGTGAGGAGCTGGCCGCCGGAGAAGACGTCGCCCATCTGCCCGACGGGCACGCGCTCGGCGCGCAGCACCGCGTCGGGCTTGAGGATCTCGACGGCGACGCCCTTGGGCTGCAACGCCGCCGCCACGCCCCGGAGCAGCAGGGACATGCCGTCCCGCCGCAGATCGGAGTTCTTCTTCACGGCGGCGCGGGTCGCCTCGTCGATGACCTCGCCGAGCCGCTCGGTGAGCGTGGCCTGGTCGGGCTCCTCGAAGCGGATGCGGAGGAACTCCTGCCCCGACCACTCGCCGAGGCCTTCGGGCAGCCGGGAGAGCCGCTGGGCGGAGCGCAAGGTGGCCAGGGCCGACTCGACGAGGCCGCGCAGCCGGTCCACGATCGAGTCGCGGTTGCGCTCCAGTTGTTCCAGTTCGTCGGTGAGGACCCGCAGTCGCGGTGCGAAGGCGTCCGCCCACTTCTGGGCGTGCTCGGGCAGCGCGGAGGCGGGCAGTTCGCGGATCTGCTGCCGGGCCGGGGTGCGGACCTGCTCGTAGCGCGTGGAGTTGGCGTGCCGGACGAGGATGTCGCTCGCCTCGCGGACGGCGGCCTCGGCGGCGGACAGGTCGGCGGCGCAGCCGCGCAGGGAGCGGCGGGCCTCGGCGGCGGACTGGCGGGCCTCCTCGGGGCTGCCGGGGTACGGCTCCGTCTCCTCCTGCTCCTCCTCCGTGGTGTGCTCGCGCAGCAGGTCGCGGAGCATGGCGGCGATCTCGTCGAAGCCGCCGGCCGCGTCCTCGGCGGCGCGGTGGGCGTCGAGGAGTTCGGCGTGCGCCTCCCGGGCCTGGTCGAGCGCCTCGGTGTGGGAGACGAGTTCGGCCGTGGCGGTGCGCAGCAGGGTCTGCGCGTGCTCGGCGTCGCGCGGCTGGAGGTCCTCGGGGAGGTCGGTGTGGGCCTCGCCGTCCTCGGGCGCGTGCCGTTCGGCCTCGCCGCGCAGCCGGCCGAGCTGCTCGCTCGCGGTCGACATGCGGGTCTCCAGGAGCTGCACCAGTTCCTCGGCCCGGGCGGCGGCGGCCTGGCGGCTCGGCCCGTCGGAGCCGTCGGGTGATTCGAGGAGCTGCTCCGCGCGCGTGCGGACCTTGTTGCTCAGCCGGTCCAGCTCCGCGCGCGCCGCGCTCTCGTCGCTCTCCGCGCGGGCCTGCTCGGCGCGCAGGTCGGCACCCACGCCGACCTTCTCGTACACCTGCGACGCGGCCCGGTAGGCCTCGCGCAGCGCGGGCAGGGAGGCCTTCGGGGTCTGGGTGTCGTCCTCGGGCACGTCGTCCGGGGCGCCGGCGATCTCGGAGCGCTCGGCGCGCAGCGCGCGGGCGGTGCGGCGGGCGTCGTCGGCGGCGCGCTGGGCGGCACGGCGGTCCTCGTCGGCGGCCCGGGCCCGCTCCAGGCAGGCCTGGGCGCTCGCCTCCGCCTCGGCGGCCTCGTCGGCCAGTTCCCGCACCTTGACCTGCCAGCCGGCCCGCTCGCGCAGCCGGAAGGCGAGGCCGGCGAGGGCGTCGGCGGAGCGGCGGGCCTTCTGGGCGGCCTCCTGCCGCTCGTCCCGGACGCGTGCGGCCTCGGCGGCGGCCTCGTCGGCCTCGGCCCGGACGGTGCGCGCCTCGGCCAGCTCGGCTTCCGACTCCTCGGCGAACACGCGGGTGTCGTGCGCCGCCTGGGCCAGTTCGGCCAGCCGGCCGGCCGGGCAGCCGGTGCGCCAGGAGGCGAGCCGGGCGGCCAGCTCGCGGTCCTTGCCGAGCCGGGCGGCGAGCGTGCGGATCTCCTCGTCCCGCTCGGTCGCCCGGGCGCGCAGCGCCTGCCGCTCCTCGTCGGCGGCGTGCTCGTCGTGCATGGCCGGGTTCGGCGGCACGAGGAAGACATCGCCGCTGTCGGTGTCCGGGGCGGGGGTCGGGGCGAGCAGGGCGGCGGCGGTGCCGACCGCCACGGCGGAACGCGGCAGCAGCGCCGCGTCGCCCAGCGCCTCGCGGGCGCGGGCGTGGGAGTCGGGGTCGGTGATGATCACGCCGTCGACGAGTTCGGGCCGGGCGGCCAGCACGCGCGCGTGGTCGGCCGGGTCGACGGCCTGGGCGAGGTAGCGCCAGCCGGGCAGGGCGGGGATGCCGTGCTCGCCGAGGAACTCGACCGTGGCCAGCACGTCCGGGCCGGGCGGCAGCAGTCCGCCGTCACCGAGCGCGCCGAGGATCCGGGAGTCGTCGGCGGCGGCCGTACGCAGCTCGAACAGCTGTCGTTCGGCGGAGGAGACGGCGTCGTCGAGCATCTCGCGCAGGTCGTCGGCGAAGCGGTCGAGTTCCTCGGGCGTGAGGCCCTGCTCGCCGGGGCCGGACGGGGTGGGCTGCTCGTCGTCCGTGCCGTGGCGGGGCTGCGGGATGCCCGGGCGGGTTTCGGACGCCAGGCCGAGCAGTTCGGCCAGGCGCTCCTCCCCCGCCAGTGCCTCGGCGGTACGGCGCTCGGCCTCGTAGGACCGCTCGGCGGCGGTGGCCGCGTCGGCCGCGCGGGCCGCGGTCAGTTCGGCGCGGGTCTCGGTGGCGGCGGCCTCGCGCGCGTGCTCCGTGGCGCGGCGAGAGGCCTCGCGGGCGGAGTCCCAGGCCGCGACGGCGGTCTTCTCGGCGTCGCTGGCGGCGAGGGCGGCGCGGGCCGGGTCGGCGTCCGGTGCGCTGTCGTCGAGCCAGCCGGCCCTCACCGCCTCGGCCGTCTCCTGCTCGACCTCGGCAAGGCGCTGCTTGAGGTGCCCGACCTCGCTGCGGGCCCGCTGCGCCTGCGTGGCGGCGGCGGTGGAGTCCCGGTAGGCCGCGTCGCTGACCTCCTGGAGGGCGGCGGACCGTTCTTCTTCCTCGTTGGCGTGGTTCTCCGCCTTCTCCGCGGCCGCGTGCAGGGCTCGTACGAGGTCGACGGCGGCCCTGGAGCGGGCGGCCAGCGCGGGGGCGGCGTCCCGCTCGGCCTCCTGGATCGCGGCGGAGACGCGGGCGACGCGGTCGGCGGCGGCGCGGTGGCGCAGGACGGCCTCGGCGGCCTGCCAGGCGGAGTACAGCGTGCGGGCGTCGGCGAGTTCGCGCTTCTGCGCGGCGGCGGACTTCTCCGCGGCCGCGAGCGCCAGGGAGGCGTGCCGGTAGGCGAGTTCGGCGGAGATCAGCGCGCTGCGCTCGCGGGCCGCCTCGGCGTGGGTGACGGCGTATGCGGCGGCGGTGACCCGCTGGGCCAGGTCGGCGGCCCTCGCCCGCTCCTGCACGCCCCGGGCGGACAGTCTGCGGGCGAGTGTCCGGGTGCGGCGCTCGGCTCCGGCGTGGATGTCACGCGCGCGGGCACGGGCCTCGGCGGCCTCGACGATCCGTCCGAGCAGGTCGACGGACCCAGCGGTGAAGTCCCGCTCGGCGATCAGCTCGGCCCTGCGGCCCAGCTTGTTGCCGAACCCGCTGACCAGGTCGGCGAGCCCGTCGGTGTCGCGGGTGTCGGTGACGGCGCGCAGCAGCAGGTCGGTGAAGTCGGCGTCCTTCTTGACGGCGAAGAGACCGGCGGCCTCGCCTTCGTCGGCGTTCATCTCCCGCTGGTAGCGGAAGAGTTCGGGGTCGAGGCCGAGCTCGCCGAGGTGCTCGATCCAGCGGTCGTGGATCTCCTCCCAGTGCACCTCCAGGTGCGGGTAGGTCTTGCCCGCCTCCATGAGGGCGTCCCGGAAGCCCTTCATGGTGCGGCGCCGCCCGCGCGCCCCCGACTGGCCCTCGACCGGGGGACGTACGGCGGTGGACTCGGCGACGGGCAGGTTGTCGAGGCTGAGACCGGGGCCGGGCCGGAAGGAGTACCAGGCCTCGGCGAACTTGCGCGGGTCGTTGGAAACCTGTCGTCCGCGCCACTCGCTGACCTTGCCGACGACGACGCACTCGCCGGTCAGCACGTGCTGCCACTCCAGGGCGACGTGTCCGCAGTCGTCGGCGAGGAGGAACTTGCGCAGCACGCCGGAGCTGGCGCCGCCGAGGGTGTTGCGGTGGCCCGGCAGCATCACCGAGAAGATCAGCTTGAGCAGCACCGACTTGCCGCCGCCGTTCTCCAGGAACAGCACGCCGGCGGGCGCGGGCCGGCGCGGCGGGCCGACGGGCTCCTCCTCGAAGAACTCCGCCTGCGTGGGCGCGGGGTCGGGCACGGGCTCGCCCACGCCCCGCAGGTCGAGCACGGTGTCGGCGTAGCGCGCGCCGGCAGGCCCGATGGAGTAGAGGCGGACCCGGGACAGCTCGTACATGGCGGACTCTCGTAAGTCTTCGTGAGGTGGGGGGGGTGTTCAGGAGGAGTGGAACGGCAGCCCGGCGTCGGCGACGAGTTCCAGGTCGTCGCTCTCCTCGGCGGGCAGCAGCGTCGGTGTGCCGTCGGTGACCGGGACGACGCCCAGCTCCAGCAGCTCGGCCAGGGCGGCGCTGCCGGCCATGTCGCGGACCTGGAGCTGGTAGCGGGCGGTCGTGCGGTACGTGCCGCCGTTGTCGTCGCCGGTGCGCTGGAGGAAGCCGGAGTCGGTGAGGAAGGCGACGGCCTTGGCGACGATGCCGGTGGTCGAACCGGCCGGGCGGCGCGCGTCCTTGGTGGCGCCCGTCGCGCTGCGCCGCATCCAGATCCGCCAGGCGGCCTCCAGGCCCGGCGCGTCGGTCACCGGGTCGGTGTTCTCGCCCTGCTCGGCGGCGCGCTCCTCCAGGCGGCGGCAGGCCTGGCGCACGAAGGCGTCGACGCCGTTGACCGTGACCCGGCCGATGTAGCCGTCGTCGGCGAGGTCCTCGGGGCGCGGGAACGCCATGGCGGCGACGGCGAGATGGGCGAGTCCGTGCAGGAACCGGTCGCCGCCGTCGGCGGACGTACGACGCGCGTAGTCACCCATGCGGACGGCGAACACCGAGTCCTCGGCGGCGGTCACGACCATGCCCGAGCGGGGGGACACCTCCAGCACGATCAGCCCCAGACCGGTCGCCACGGCGTCGGCGAGCCGCGCGAACGGCGGGTCCTCGCGGTAGCGCCGCAGCAGGTCCGCGTACTCCTGGTCGCGGGCGGGCTGCAGCTTGGGCTGCAACCCGAAGGACACGAGCCGGGCCGCGTCGGCGGCGTCGGCGGGCGTGACGGCGGCGGGGGCCGCGGGGGCCGCGGGGGCCGTGCCCTCCGGCTCACTCCACTCGACGTGCTCGCTCACGACGTGAACTCCTTGACCTTGTAGACGAGAGTGCGGGCCACGCCCTCAGGGGCGCGGGGAACTGCGCGACCGGCCACGACGGCGCCGCGGCCGGCCACCGGGGGAAGCATCACGCGGCCTCCGTCCGGTCCGCCGCCATCCCCGCCGCGTCCAGCAGCGCGGTGCCGACGATCAGGTCCGCCCCGCCGAACTCCGGGTCGTCCAGCTCGGTCCCGTCGTCCACGGCGAACAGCAGCTTCTGCTCGCCCTGGCGATAGGCGGTGCCGACCGGCGGGCTCGCGGCGTGCACCGCCAGCAGGGCCACCAGGTACGGCAGGTCGGGGTCCTGCCTGCGGGCCTCGGCCAGCAGGCCCGACAACCGCCGCGGGGCATCCGCCGGCAGGTCGAGCAGCTCCTGCGCCGCCGCCATCTGCTCCTCGCTGAACCTGCTGTCGTCGGGCGTGGCGATGAGATCGGGCTCGGGCACCTCCGCGCCCAGGTGCTCCCGCTCCACCGGCGGCGTCAGCAGTATGTCGACGAGGTCTCCGACCCGGACGGACACCGGTGTGCGCAGCCCCGTGCCGCGGGCGAAGAACGCGTCCGTGACGCGGACGGCCTGCTCCAGCGGCAGCGGCAGGACCGGCGCGACGAGATGGCCGTACAGGTCCATCCCCGAGGTGGTCGTCGGCGTGGCGAAGGCCTGCCGGTCCTGCTCTGCGCGGAACAGCGGTCCGGCCTCCAGCAGCCGGGACTGCAGCTGCGTGTGCCGGCGGATGCAGTCCTTGACGATGTCGACGAGCTCGGCGGCGCGCCGCTTGTGCTCGGGGTCCTCGGACTCGTCGCGCGCCTTGCGGATGTTCGTGAGGATCGCGTTCTCGTGGCGGTAGCGGTCGGCCACGTGCTCCAGGGCCTCGGCGATCATGTCGGGCACCGTGGTGAGCCAGTCCACCGCGCGGACGTTGCGCCGCGTCGCGTCGAGGGCCCTGCGCAGGGTCTCCGAGTACTGCACGGTGCGGTAACGGGCCTGTTCGGCCGCGAGCTGGGCGTCGGCGAGCCGGCCGCGGCTGATCAGCACCTCCAGCTTGACCTCGGCGGCGATCTGCGCGCTGGTGACGTCCGTGTCGAGGGCGCCGACGAGGACGTTGACCGCTTCGTCCGTCGTCCGCAGATACACCGTGCCGCCGGGGCCGGGGACCTCCTCGATCAGCTTGAAGTCGTAGTCGCGGCGCACATAGGTGCCGTCCGCCGCGAATGTGCCGTACACCGCGCGGAAGCCGCGGTCGACGCTGCCGACGTTGATCAGGTTCTCCAGGACCCAGCGGGCCACCCGCTCGTGCTCGGCGGCGGGTCGCCGCGGGGCCTGGGCGGCGATGCGCGGGATGAGCCGGGCGACGATCTGCTCGTGGTCGGCGCCCGTGTCGAAGTCCATGTTCAGTGTGACGAGGTCGATGGCCGCGAGGGCGACCTCCGCCATGCCGTACACCGAGTACTCGCCGGCGAGGTTGGCCTTGCGCGCGTCCAGGTCGTGCAGCGGCGCCGTGCAGGCGAGCGCGCGCAGGCGCCGCGCCAGACCCTCGTCGGCGGCCGGCCCCAGGGCGGGGCGCGGCCCCGCGCTGAGCTGGGGCGGAACGCTGTCCGTCGATGCAGGCGAAGTCACGGTGCACAGACTAGGTCCTGGGTCTGACATCGACCCAAACGACGCGGTGCGCCTCCCCCGCCGCCCGGCCGCGGTCGAGAAGGGCACCCGCCCCTCAGCCGTCCTCGCCGACGCGGCGGCGGTACACCTCGACGACCCGCTCCAGCGAGTCGTCGAGGTAGCCGGCGAGCAGGCTCTCCGCCTGCTCGCGGTCTCCGTGCTGAAGGGCCTGGAGTATGGCGACATTTCGTGCGATATACGGTTCGTGGAGCCGCTGCGGTTCGTCCACCACGTGGAAGGCGAGGCGCAGTTCGGCGAAGACGCTGCGCATCAGCTCGGCCGTGCGCTCGCTCCCGGCCAGGGCCACCAGTTCCCGGTGGAAGTGGATGTTGGCCGTACCCACGCCCTTCCAGTCACCTTCGCGCGCCGCCCGCCGCCCTTCCTCCACGGCGGCGGCCAGTCCGTCGAGGCCGTACGGCGGCTCCCCCAGGCCCCGGACCACCGCGCACTCCACCAGCCGCCGGGTGCGGTAGATGTCCTCGACGTCCTCCACGGTGAGGACCCGGACGAAGACGCCCCGGTTCAGCTCGTGGACGAGCAGGCGTTCGTGCGTGAGCAGCCGGAACGCCTCGCGCAGCGTATTGCGGGAGACGCCGAGCGCGCCGCCGATGCTGTCCTCGGACAGGCGGGTGCCGGGCGGGAAGTAGCCCTCGGCGATCCGGCTCCTGAGGATGTCCGAGACCCGTTCCGCGGTGCTGGTGCGCCCCAGGAGGGCCCGGTCGTCGGCGAGGTCCTTCAGCTGCTCTGCCATGCCGGAATTCAATCGCAGTTCCCAAGAACGAACCAACAGGGGTATTGAGGGATCGTTGAACAATCCTCTACGGTGCTACGCACGGCGTCGTCTCCCTCACCGCGGCGCCGACCGCTTCCGCACGGCACGGCTCCCCGAAGCACCCTCCGTCCTCCCTCTGCGAGGTGCCCATGAGCACGACCCCTCCACCGCAGGCCCTGACCGACGACACACGCCCCGCGACCACCGAACGCACCTCGGACGACGGGGCGTTCGGCTGGCTGCGGGCCCTGGGTCCGCGCGGCCGCCGCGCGTTCGCGGGTGCCTTCGGCGGCTATGCCCTGGACTCGTACGACTACTTCACGCTGCCGCTGAGCATGGTCGCGCTGTCCGCGTACTTCGGCCTGAACAGCGGCCAGACCGGCCTCTTCACGACGGTCACGCTGGTGGTCTCCGCGGTCGGCGGCGCGCTCGCGGGCGTTCTCGCGGACCGCGTCGGCCGCGTCAAGGCGCTGATGGTCACGGTGATCACGTACGCGGTGTTCACCGTCGCCTGCGGTTTCGCGCCCAACTACGAGACACTGCTGGTCTTCCGCGCCCTCCAGGGCCTCGGCTTCGGCGGCGAGTGGGCGGTCGGCGCGATCCTGGTCGCCGAGTACGCGAGCGCCAAGCACCGGGGGCGCACGCTCGGCGCGATCCAGAGCTCCTGGGCGGTGGGCTGGGGTCTCGCCGCGATCGTGTACACGCTGGTCTTCTCGGTCGCCGGCGAGGACCTGGCCTGGCGCATCATGTTCTGGACCGGGGCCCTGCCCGCACTGCTCGTCGTCTGGCTGCGGCGCAGCGTGCACGACGCCCCCGAGGCGGCGGCCGCGCGCGAACAGAGCGCGGAGAAGGGCTCGTTCAAGGCGATCTTCAAGCCCGGCCTGCTGCGGGTCACGGTCTTCGCGGGACTGCTGTCGACCGGCGTCCAGGGCGGCTACTACACGCTGGCCACCTGGGTGCCGACCTACCTGAAGTCCGAGCGCGACCTGTCGGTCGTCGGCACCGGCGGCTACCTGACGTTCCTCATCTCGGGCGCCTTCATCGGGTACCTGACCGGCGGCTACCTCACCGACAAGCTGGGCCGGCGGCGCAACATCTGGCTGTTCGCCCTGCTCTCGGCGATCTGCATCCTGGCGTACGCGAACATCCCGAGCGGCGCCAACACCCTGCTGCTGGTGCTCGGTTTCCCGCTCGGGTTCTGCATGTCGGCGATCTTCAGCGGCTTCGGCTCCTACCTGAGCGAGCTGTACCCGACGGCGGTGCGCGGCACCGGGCAGGGCTTCACGTACAACACCGGGCGCGCGGTGGGTGCCGTGTTCCCGACCACGGTCGGCTTCCTGGCGGACAGCTGGGGCGTGGGCGGCGCGCTGGTCTTCGGCGCCATCGGCTACGGCATCGCGGCGCTGGCCCTGCTCGGGCTGCCGGAGACGCGTGGGAAGGAGCTCACGTGAACCGCACGAGCACCGAGGACCGTCCCGTGGTCCTGGTCGACGAGCACGCGCGCGCGTGGAGCCCGGAAACGGCCCGGGCCCGCTTCCGCGACGGCCTCACCGGCCCCACGGCCGGGGTCGCCGGGGGCCACACCCAGGTCAACCTGATCTCGGTGCCCGCCGACTGGGCCTACGACATGCTGCTGTTCTGCCAGCGCAACCCCAAGCCGTGCCCCGTCCTGGACGTCACGGACGCCGGGTCCTGGACGACGGTGCTCGCCGAGGGCGCCGATCTGCGCACGGACCTGCCGCGCTACCGGGTGTGGCGGGACGGCGAACTGGTGGACGAGCCGACCGACGTGCGCGCGTACTGGCGGGACGACCTGGTGTCGTTCCTCATCGGGTGCAGCTTCACCTTCGAGTGGGCGCTGGGCGAGGCGGGCGTGCCGATCCGCCACGTCGAGCAGGGCCGCAACGTCCCGATGTACGTGACGAGCCGGCAGTGCCGTCCGGCGGGGCGGCTGCACGGCCCCATGGTGGTGTCGATGCGGCCGGTGCCACCCGAGCATCTGGCGGCGGCGATCCGGGAGAGCAGTCTGCTGCCCGCGGTGCACGGCAGCCCGGTGCACTGCGGCGACCCCGCGGGGCTCGGCATCGACGACCTCGCCCGCCCCGACTTCGGCGATCCGGTGGACACCGAGCCGGACGACATCCCGGTGTTCTGGGCGTGCGGGGTGACCCCGCAGGCGGCGGTGATGGCCTCGCGTCCGCCGTTCGCCCTCACCCACGCACCGGGGCAGATGTTCCTCACCGACGCCCGCGACGAGCAGTACCGCGTGGCCTGACAGGAGTGAAAGTGACCTCGATCGACCTGAACGCCGACCTCGGCGAGGGCTTCGGCCGCTGGCGGCTCACCGACGACGAACGCCTGCTGTCCGTCGTCACCAGCGCCAACGTGGCGTGCGGCTTCCACGCCGGGGACCCGGCCACCATGCGCCGGGTGTGCGAGCTGGCGGCCGAGCGCGGGGTCCGGATCGGCGCCCAGGTGTCCTACCGGGACCTGGCCGGGTTCGGGCGGCGCGCCATGGACGTGCCGCCCGCCGAGCTGGCGGCCGAAGTCGCCTACCAGATCGGCGCCCTGGAGGTGTTCGCGCGCGCCGCGGGCGCCCGCGTGGCCTACGTCAAACCGCACGGGGCGCTCTACAACCGGGTCGTGCGCGACGAGGAGCAGGCCGCCGCTGTCGTCGACGGCGTGCTCCTCGCGGACGGCACGCTGCCCGTGCTCGGCCTGCCCGGCTCACGCCTGCTGGAGCTGGCCGCGAAGGCCGGGCTGCCGGTCGTCACGGAGGCGTTCGCGGACCGCGCCTACACCGACGCGGGCACCCTCGTACCCCGCTCCCAGGAGGGCGCCGTGGTCACCGACCCGGATGTCGTCGTGGAGCGGTCCCTGAGCATGGCCCGCTCCGGCGAGGTGGTCTCCCTCTCGGGGACGCGCATCGAGGTGCGCGCGCGTTCCCTGTGCCTGCACGGCGACACCCCCGGCGCGGTGGAGCTGGCGCGCCGCGTGCGGGAGCGGCTGGAGGCGTCGGGGGTCCGGGTGGAGGCCTTCGCATGAAGGTCCTGCCCGTCGGCGAGGACGCCCTGCTCGTCGAGGTCTCCTCGGGCGACGAGGCCCAGGCCCTGCACGCGGAGCTGCTGCGACGCCGCGCCGAGGGCTCGCTGTCCGTCCGCGAGATCGTCCCCGCGGCCCGCACGGTCCTCCTCGACGGACTCGACGCCCCCGCCCGGGTGTCCGCCGAACTGACCGCGGCCGAGATCCCGCCCGCTCCCCCACGCGCGCGTGCCGTGGTCGAGATCCCCGTGCGCTACGACGGCCCGGACCTGGCCGACGTCGCCGCGCACTGGGGAGTTGCGGAGCCGGAGGTCGCCCGCATCCACGCCGAGACCGAGTTCCGGGTCGCCTTCTGCGGCTTCGCGCCCGGCTTCGGCTACCTCACCGGCCTGCCGCCGCGCTACGACGTGCCGCGCCGGGCCACTCCGCGCACGGCCGTCCCGGCGGGGTCGGTGGCGCTGGCCGGCCCGTACACGGGCGTGTACCCGCGCTCCTCGCCGGGCGGCTGGCAGCTGATCGGCACGACGGACGCCGTGCTGTGGGACCACGCGCGCGTGCCGGCGGCGCTGCTGTCGCCGGGCACGCGCGTGCGGTTCGTCCCCGAGGGGCGCTCATGACGGACCGCGCGCTCGCCGTCGTACGGGCCGGTGCCCTGACCACCGTGCAGGACCGCGGCCGCCCCGGACACGCCCACCTCGGCGTCCCCCGCTCCGGGGCGCTGGACGGGCCCGCCGCGGACCTTGCCAACCGGCTGACCGGCAACCCACCCGGAGCGGCCGTGCTGGAGACGACCCTGAACGGCTGCACGGTGCGACCTCGTTCGGCCGTCACGGTGGCGGTGACGGGCGCGCACTGCCGGGTCACGGTGGACGGACGGCCCGCCGCATGGGGCGCGCCCGTACGCGTGCCCGCCGGGGCACTGCTGGACGTCGGTCCGGCGGTGTCGGGTGTACGCGCCTACGTGGGCGTCTCCGGGGGCATCGCCGTGGAACCCGTGCTCGGCAGCCGCTCGACGGACCTGCTGTCGGGGCTCGGGCCGGCGCCGCTCACGGACGGCACGGTGCTGCCCCTGGGCCGGCCGACGGGGGCGCACGCGCGCGTGGACGTCGCCCCGCAGCCGGCGCCCCCGGCCGAACTGGTCCTGCGGGTGACCCTCGGCCCGCGTGACGGCTGGTTCACACCGGAGGCCGTGCGCGCGTTCCTTTCTCGCGCCTACCGGGTGTCCGCCGCGAGCAACCGCATCGGGCTGCGCACGGAGGGACCCGCCCTGGAGCGGGCCCGGCCCGGTGAACTGCCCAGCGAGGGCATGGTGCTGGGGGCCGTCCAGGTCCCGCCCGACGGCAGGCCGGTGGTGTTCCTGGCCGACCACCCGACCACCGGGGGCTACCCGGTGATCGCCGTGGTCCGCGCCGCCGACCTCCCGGCGGCGGCCCAGGCGCTTCCCGGCACGCCCGTGCGTTTCGTGGCCGTACGCCGCCGCTAGGGGGTGTCCGCAAAGTCCCGCCTGCCCCGCGACGCCCGGCACGCTCCCCCAAGCTCTCGGCTTCGCTCGAGCAGGGGGGACCCCCATGACGCCGCAGGGCCCGCCCTCCGGGCGAACGACGCGACTTTGCGGACACCCCCCAGGCCCTGCCGCGCGCCGACAGGGCCCGGGGCGTGACCTCCACGCCCGCCCGCGACAGGGCCCGGGGCGCATGACGTCCACGCCCACGACAGGCCCGGTCAGGCCGCGTCCGGTTGTTCCGCCACGGACAGCGCGGCGAGAGCCGCCGACACCGCCGCGGAGGCCCTCAGGTCGAGCCGGGCGCTGGTGCCCCGGGCGCGGTGCCGGAGCTCGTCGGCGGCGAGGGTCAGGAGCTGGGGCAGCAGGTCGGTACACCGGCGCGCCACCCAGCCGGTGCCTGCCGTGGCCAGCCACCACAGGCTCGCGGACGTCGTCGGGGCGGGGAACTCCGGCTCGGGCGAGGGCGCCGGCCCGGTCGCGAGGCCGTGCTCGGCGAGCAGCGCGTGGAAGCGCAGGGCCAGTTGCCGGTGCCCCCGCTCCCCGGGGTGCAGCCGGTCCGCGCTCCACAGGGCACGGTCGGTGACCCAGTCGCCCTCGCACGCGTGCAGGTGGAGGGCTCCGTAGCGGTGGGACAGGGCGTGCACCACCGTGTTCACGGCCCGTTGCCGCCGGGCCAGCGGATGGGCGAGTGCCCCCGGCAGCCCGAGCATCGCGCCCGGGTCGGGCAGGCACGCGGTGAGCAGCACCGCGCCCTGGCCGGTGAACGCCGCGTACACCTGGTCGAGGCGGGCTGCCACGGCCTGGATGTCGAAGGTGCAGCGCAGGGTGTCGTTGACGCCGACGACGACGGACACGAGGTCGGGACGCAGCTCCAGCGCGGCGGGCAGCTGCCGCTCCAGCACGTCCCGGGTCTGTGATCCGCTCACGGCGAGGTTGGTGAAGGACGCGGGCATCCCGGTCAGCCCGTCGGCGAGCAGCGCGGCCCAGCCGCGCCACCCGTCGCCGACGGGGTCGCCCACGCCCTCGGTCAGCGAGTCGCCCAAGGCCACGAACCGCGGGGGCCCGTCCCACCCCGAAGGCCCCCCGCACCGCGCGGCTCTCATGCCACGCCCCCGGGCACGTACGGACGCACGGGGACGGCCGCGTCATGGGCGACCAGGAACGCGTCGACCGCCGCGTTCCACCCGAAGCACTCCGCACGCGCGCGTGCCGCCTCGCGCCGGTCCGCCTCCAGGCGTTCCAGCAGCAGGTCCACGGCGTCCGCGAAGGCCTCCCCGTGGTCCGCGGCGACGGCGCCCGCCGAGCCGATCACCTCCGACAGCGCGGACGACGCGCTCGCCACCACGGGCGTGCCGCACGCCATGGCCTCCAGCGCGGCGAGTCCGAAGGTCTCGGCGGGCCCGGGCGCCAGGGCCAGGTCGGCGGACGCCTGGAGCGCGCCGAGCAGCCCACGGTCGGAGACGTGCCCGAGGAAGGTGACCGGCAGGCCGCTCTCGCGCGCCCGCTGTTCGAGCCGCGCGCGCAGCGGGCCGTCCCCGGCCACCACGAGCACCGCCCGCCGCCCGCGCCGCCGCAGCGCCTCCAGGGCGTCCAGCGCCGTCCCGGGCCGCTTCTCCACGGACAGCCGCGAGCACATCACGAGCAGCGTCTCGTCCTCGCGCGCGTGCCGGGCCCGCAGCGCGGGGTCGCGCAGGGCCGGGTGCCGCTGCACCAGGTCGACGCCGAGCGGGGCCCGGACGACGTTGCGCGCCCCGATCCGCACGAACTCCCGCTCGGCGAACTCGGTGGTGCACACCACGCGCGCGTACGTGTGGGCCGTGCGGACGTTGAGGGCGTCGGCGGCACGCCGGGCGGCTCCCTCGGGCAGGCCCCAGGTGCGCAGGACGCCGTCGGCGGTCTCGTGGGAGACCATCACGGCCGGGACCCGGGCGCGCCGCGCCCACTTGCCGGTCCACCTGAGGGTCGTCCGGTCGGACACCTCCAGCCGGTCCGGCGCCAGCTCCTCCAGCAGCCGGGCCACCCGCCGCTTGTCGGCGAGGACGCGGTAGCCGCCGGTGCCGGGCAGCAGTGGCCCGGGGAGGGTGATCACCCGTCCCTGCTCGGTCTCGCGGTCACTGAAACGCTCGCCGGGGATCACGAGGACGGGCTCGTGCCCCGCCGCCCTGAAGCCCTTGCCGAGTTCGCGCAGGGCGGTGCGCAGACCGCCGGACGCGGGCGCGACGAAGTTCGCGAGCCGGACGATCCGCAGCGACCGGCTGTTCTGGCCTCCCGGGTTCTGGGCTTCCGGGTTCTGGGCTTCCGGGTTCTGGGCTCCGGGGTTCATGCCGCCACCGCCGTCCTGCGCCCGGCGAGCACATGCGCGTAGTGCCCGATCAGCTGGTCGCCGACGGCCGCCCAGGTGCGGCCCTCGACCGTGGCCCGCCCGGTGGCGCCGAAGGCGGCCCGCAGCCCCGGGTCGGCGGCGAGGGCGCGCACCGCGTCCCGGACGGCGGTCTCGTCGCGCGGGGGCACCAGCAGCCCGGTGCGCCCGTGCGCGACCAGGTCCAGCGGCCCGCCCGCGGCGGGCGCCACGACGGGCAGGCCACTGGCCATGGCCTCCTGGACCGTCTGGCAGAACGTCTCGAAGGGGCCCGTGTGCACGAAGAGGTCCAGCGAGGCGAAGACCCGGGCGAGGTCGTCGCCGGTGCGCCGGCCGAGGAAGACCGCGCCGGGCAGTGCCTGCTCCAGGCCGGGACGGCTGGGTCCGTCGCCGACGACCACGACCCGGACGCCGTCCAGGCCGCAGGCGCCGGCGAGGAGTTCGACCTGCTTCTCGGGGGCGAGCCGGCCGACGTAGCCGACGATCAGCTCACCGTTCGGGGCGAGTTCGCGGCGCAGGGCCTCGTCGCGGCGGTCGGGCCGGAACCGTTCCGTGTCCACGCCGCGCGGCCACAGCTTGACCCGGGGCACTCCGTGCGCCTCCAGGTCGTTCAGGGCGGCGCTGGACGGGGCGAGGGTGAGGTCGGCGGCGCCGTGGACGGAGCGGATGCGCCGCCAGGCGGCGGCCTCTCCGGCGCCCATGTAGGTACGGGCGTACCCGGCCAGGTCGGTCTGGTAGACGGCGACGGCGGGGACGCCGAGGCGGGCGGCGGCGGCCATGCCGCGTACGCCGAGGACGAAGGGGCTGGCCAGGTGGACGACATCGGCACGGTGCTCGATGAGGGTGGCGGCCAGGCGTCGGCTGGGGAGGGCGACGCGCACCTGGGGGTAGCCGGGGAGCGGGAGGGAGGGGACGTGGACGACGGGGCACGGCGCGGACGCGTCGGGCTTGTTCCCGGGTGCGGGGGCCGGGGCGACGACGACGGGGGCGTGACCGCGCTCGACGAGGTGCCGGGCGGTCTGGAGCGCGCAGTGGGCCACGCCGTTCACGTCGGGGGGAAAGGATTCGGTCACGATGACGACACGCATACCCGTGTTGTCGCCGTGCCGGACGTGGCCGCGTCAACGTGGATCTTTCCGGACGAGGAACGTCCTATGAGCGTTCCGAGGCGCACCCGAGCAGGTCAGGCCGTGTCCATGCCCGCCTGACCCGCGAGTCACCCCGTGTTCACCTCTGCGGCCTGATTCCGCCTTGGTTTTCCTCGCGGAAGGGGTCACACAGCGGGCTCCTCGGGGCCGATGCGGCTGCGGACCGCCGTCTGCACCTCGGCCTCCTCGGCGGGGTCGGCTGCGAGCCGGCGCAGTCGCTCGACGACGCGGGTGTCGCCGGTCTCGGCGTGCCGGGCGGCGAGTTCACGGGTGGTCTCCTCGCAGTCCCACAGGCACTCGACGGCGAAGCCGGTGGCGAAGGAGGGGTCGGTGGCGGCGAGGGCCCGGGCGGCCCGGCCGCGCAGATGGGAGGAGGCGGTCTCGCGGTAGACGTGGCGCAGGACGGGTGCGGCGCAGGCGATGCCGAGCCGTCCGGTGCCGTCGACGAGGGTCCACAGGGTCGGTGCGTCCGGCCCTTCGCCCCGTACGGCCTCGCGCAGGGCGGCCAGGACCAGGTCGCGGTCCTGCGCTCCGCCCCGGCAGGCGAGGACGCGTCCGGCGGCGGCGCCGAGGGCGTCCGGCCGCCGGGCCCAGCCGCGGGCCCGGTCGACGGCGGCGATCGAGCGCATGCGTTCGAACGCGTCGACGGCGGCGTCCACGACGAGCGTCGAACCGGTGGCCACGGCGCCCTCGATCAGGTCGAGGGCGTCGGGATCGTTGCCGTCGGCGAGGTAGCGCAGGGCCGTGCACCGGGCCCCGTCGCCGCCGTCCCTGGCGGCCTGGACGATCTCGGCCCGGTCCTCGGGGCCGGCCACGGCGGAGAGACAGCGGGCTGCCGGGACATGGAGGGCCGCGCCCCGGTCGATGCCCTGCTGGGCCCATTCGAAGACGGCCCGCACGCTCCATCCGGGGCGGGGCCCGGTGGGGCGCATCTGCCGTTGCCAGCGGTCGAAGGAGCCGGCCTCGTGGGCGGCACGCACGCGCGTGGCGACGGATTCGCGCGGGTCCTCGGCCCACAGCCGCCACGGCCGGGGCTCGAAGGCGTCCCGGACGACGGCGGCCAGCTCGGCCTCGCCCTCCGGATCGGACGGGAAGCGGGCGAGGACGGGGGCGGCGAGGGCGCGCAGGCCCGCGTCGTCGTCCCGGAGGGCCAGCTCGTCGAGGGCCCAGGCCCAGTTGGTGCCGTGGGCGGCGTACCTGCGCAGCAGTTCGAGCGCGTCCCGCCTGCCGTAGGAGGCGAGGTGGCCGAGGACGGCGAGGGCGAGGCCGGTGCGTGACTCGTCGGTGTCGAGGACGTCCTCGGCGTCGAAGAGGTGGGCCTCGACCGCGTCCAGCTCGCCGTTCAGGTCGAGGTAGAGGCGGGCGTAGTAGAGGGAGCGGTTCTCCACCTGCCAGTCGTGGCGGGGATCGCGCAGCACGCAGTGGTTCAGCGCCGCGAGCGCCTCGGGGCGCGGGGCGGTGAGCGCGTGCAGCGTGCCGTCGCCGCGGCCCCGCTGGAGCAGGCCGAGCAGCGTACCGCTGGGCGCTATGACCGGATCGAACATGGGAAACAGCCTCACATCAAGCGTCGACGCAACCGGGGACGTGTACTACCTGGCCGCGCGACAACACGTCGGAGTGCCCGCCGTTTCCTGCTTGCTGTAGACCATCTTCCTCTGCCTCTCGTCGGTGGCCCTTGCGGACCGCGTCACGGCCCGCGCGGTGCGGCAACACCTGCCCAACCATCACGTCCGTGAACCACGTCGTCATGATGACTCGGCACTTCCGTCTGCCGCGACCGAAATTTCGGCGGCCCTGTACCGCCTCCCCCGTTTTCTCAGTCGTTCCAGGTCAGACTGGTCGGCTCAGTGCTCGCCGAACAGTTCGAGCAGTTCCGTCCGGCCGAACATGCGCGCGGTGTCGACGGCCGAGGGCGTGCCGGCGGACGGGTCGGCGCCGCCCTCCAGGAGGGCCTTGATCACATCCGTCTCCCCCTTGAAGGCGGCGCCCGCGAGCGGGGTCTGGCCTCGGTCGTTCACCCGGTCGGCCTCGGCGCCGCGGGCGAGCAGCGCGCGCACCGTGTCCGAGTGGCCGTGGTAGGCGGCGAGCATGACGAGCGAGTCACCGCGGTCGTTGGTGAGGTTGGCCGGAACACCCGCGTCGACGTACGCCACGAGCGCCTCGGTCTGTCCCCGCCGGGCCAGATCGAAGATCTTCGTCGCCAGCTCCACGACCTCGGGGTCGGGGACTTCGGTCATCGGACGGACCGCCTCTCCACTGCGCAGCGTCAGGTGGGTACGCCTGCGTGTGCCGCAGCCGTACGAGTGAATCGCCAGGGTACTGGCTCGCGCGGCACATGACCCGATGTGCCCGAGGTAAAGATCAGCACTGACCGGGCCGAGCGCGACAGTCCGGTTCAGCCGGGTCTGAGACCACATGGTCAGCCGGGAGAAATAGTCCGCATTTCACCCAGTTGCACCTTTTATCGTATGGATACATCCTGTGAGCCTGGAAGTACTCATGGTGACTGTCCCCGCGAACCAGGAGACCTCAAATGATCCTGTCCATCTCAGGCGTGGTCCTGCTCGGCATCGTCGTCTTCATCTTCTTCCGCAAGGACGGCCTCAAGGCCTCGCACGCGGTGGTCGCCATGCTGTTCGGCTTCTACCTGGCGAGCACGGCCATCGCCCCGAGCATCAAGGCGGGCGGCGAGAGCCTCGCGAGCCTCCTCGGCGGAATCAAGTTCTGACGAACCGCTCCCCGCACGCACCGACCTGGAGGCAGTAGTGGCCCGGCGCCCCCTCCCCCGCATTCTGAGCAACGGCAGCGCCCAGCTCGCCCGGAGCCGGGAGCTGGCCCGGACGGCCGCCGACAGCGCCACGGACGTCCTCCATCCGCTGATCACGATCACGCGCGGTCTGCGCCGGCTGGCAGCGGCCGGGCGGCGCAGATGGGCCGAGACCCCCAAGGAGAGACGGGGAGCGCTGCTGTTCCTGGTGGCCTCCGTCATCCTGGTCGTGGCGCTGATGCCGTACGGGCCGCTGCTCGCCGTCATCACCCTGATGACGGCGGCGGCCTGGCAGGGCCGGGACCGCGCCCCGGCGTCGCCCGACGGGCCCGACGAGACGCAGACCCAGCGCCTGAAGTCGCTGTACGAGGCGCTGGTGCCGTACTTCTCCACCGCCGAGGACCCCGAGCCGCTGTACGCCCACGGCGGGGCGTGGGACAAGGCGTTCCCCACCTACGCGTTCGACGGCGGCGGCCGGATCTCGCACCTGGTGGTCCGCTACCCGGCGTACTTCACCGACGGCGAGGCCGAGGCCCGCGCCCGGATCGAGCACCTCCTCGCCTCCAAGTCGGGCCGGGGCCGCGAATACCACTTCACGTGGGACGAGGAGGGCAACCAGTTGACGGTCAGCGTGCTCCTGCCGCTCCCCGTCGACATCACCGCCCAGCGTTTCGTCACCGCTCCGGGCGAGACCGTCCTCGGCTTCACCGACCCGACAGAGGTCCGCCGCACCCTCCCCCTCACCTACGGCGAGCAGCGACGCGACGTGCCCCCGGTCGTCTGGCGCACGGGCCTGCGCTCCACCGAGCCCCACCTGCTCGCCCTCGGCCAGCCGGGCAGCGGCACCTCCACGCTGCTGAGGTCCATCGCCCTGCAGGCCCTCCGGCACGGCGACGTGGTGATCGTCGACGGCGGCGGCACCGGCGAGTACGCCTGCCTGACCGGCCGGGACGGCGTCCTGGCCGTCGAGTGCGGCCTGACCGGGGCCCTGACCAGCCTGGAGTGGGCCGCGACCGAGACCGAGCGCCGCCTCATCGCCGCCAACCGCGCCCACCAGGCCGGCCAGCCGCCGCCCGACGACACCAAGCGGCCGCTGTGGATCCTCCTGGACCGCCCGACCGCGTTCACCCACCTGGCCGCGGCGGACGACCGCAAGGACCCGCAGTCCCTGCTCCAGGTGCCGCTCCGGCACGGCCGCCCGGCGAACGTGACGGTGGTCGTGGCCGACCAGTTGGACTGCCTGGACGCCCTGAGCGAGCCGGTACGGCAGCACACCCGGGCCCGCGTGGTCCTCGGCCCGGCGACGGCGGAACAACTCGAGTCGGCCCTCGGCGCGCCCCCGCACACCACCCCCGTCGACCAAGTCCCGCCCGGCCGGGGCTACGCCCGCCTGGGGACGGGCAAGGTCCACCGCCTCCAGGTCCCGGCCACCCCGAACCCGTACGACGACGCGACACCGGACGCCCACCGCGAGGCGGTCCTGGCCCTCCTCCCGCCCCGGACGACACCGGCGGACGGGGAGACGGTCCCGGAGCCGGAGGGACTGCCGGGCGAGCCGGAACAGGTCGAGCCGGTCCCGACGGAGAAGGAACCGGAGCCGGTGCCGGTGCCGGTGACCTCGCAGACGCCCGAGCCGCAGCCCCAGCCCCAGCCCCGACCCCAGCCCGAACCCGTTCCGGTCCAGGTCTCGGAGACGCCCGAGCGGCAGCCCGAACCCGTACCGGTCCTCACCAAGGAACCCCTGCCGAACCCGGTCCCGGTGCTGACCAAACCGACGGAGGCGAAGCGGGGTTAGGTCCGCCGGCTCGACCCGCACCGCCGTCCGGCACTAGGCCACGAACGTACGCGGAGCCTCGCCGCCCCCCACGCCGCCCGACTCCACCAACCCCGCCGCCGCGGCCAACCGCACGGCCGCCTCCTCCGCCACCGCCCCGCCCACGGTGAACGGCAACCGCACATACCCCTCGAACGCCCCGTCGACCCCGAACCGCGGCCCGGACGGCACGCGCACCCCCACACGCTCCCCCGCCTCCGCGAGTCGCGACCCGGACAGCCCCCCGGTCCGCACCCACAGCGTCAGCCCGCCCTGCGGCACCTCGAACTCCCAGCCGGGCAGCTCCCGCCGCACGGCGGCCACCAGCTCGTCCCGGTTGGACCTGGCCTGCTCCCGTCGCATCTGCACGGCCTGCTCCCAGCCCCCCGTGCCGAACAGCCAGTTGACGGCCAGCTGTTCCAGCACCGGCGTACCGAGGTCGGCGTAGGCCCGCGCGGCGACCAGGCTGCGGATCACGTCCGGCGCGGCCCGCACCCACCCGATGCGCATGCCGGCCCAGAACGCCTTGCTGGCCGACCCCACCGTGATCACGGTCGAACCCGCCGGGTCGAACGCGCACACCGGCCGCGGCATCCGCACCTCGTCGAGCCACAGCTCGGTCATCGTCTCGTCGGCGATCAGCACGGTCCCGGCGGACCGCGCCGAGTCCACCAGCCGCCGGCGCTGGTCCTCGTCCGCGAGCGCACCGGTCGGGTTGTGGAAGTCGGCGACGACGTACGCGATGCGCGGCGCGGCGTCCCGCAGGACCTGGCGCCAGCGGTCCATGTCCCAGCCGCTGAGCCCCTCGGCCATCGCGACGGGCACGAGCCGGGCCCCGGCCTCCCGCATCAGTTGGAGGATGTTGGCGTACGAGGGCGACTCGACGGCGATGCGCTCGCCGCGTCCGCCGAAGAGATGGCAGATCGCGTCGATCGCGCCCATCGCCCCGGTCGTCACCATGATCTGCTCGGGCATGGTCGGGATCCCGCGCTCGGTGTAGCGCTCGGCGATCATCGACCGCAGCGCGGGCAGCCCGGCGGGATAGTCGCCGTGCGTGTGCGCGTACGGCGGCAGTTCCTCCAGCGCGCCTTGGACCGCCCGGGTGAGCCACGGCTCGGGGGCCGGGAGCGCCGCGCAGCCCAGGTCGATCATGGAGCCCAGGGCCTCGGGCGGCAGCGGTTCCAGCCCGCGCGCGGGCACCGGGTTCCCGGCGGGCACGGCGGTCCAACTGCCCGCGCCCCGCCGCGACTCCAGGAACCCCTCGCCGCGCAGCGCCTCGTAGGCGGCGGCGACCGTCGTACGGCTGACGGAGAGGGAGAGGGCGAGTTCCCGCTCGGCGGGCAGCCGGGCGGCCACCGGGACCCGGCCTTCGAGCACCAGCAGCCGGATGCCGTCGGCGAGGGCGCGATAGGCGGGCGGGCGCCGGGCGCCGGGCCCCGCCGGGCGGTCCTGCTGGGACTTGAGGAGCCGGGCGAGCTGCGCCGCCCCCACGGCCGAGGTCCACTGCGCCATCGGAATCAGTCCACCTTCCCCGGATTGGCCCTGGATGGCCTCTCCATTCAAGCCACAGGGTGTCATGCATCAGTCCACTACCACCACAGGGGGGCACATCATGTCCACGCGGGGGCATCTCGCCCGGCGGCTCATCCAGCTCTACGCCGGTCTCGCGCTGTACGGGGCGAGTTCGGCACTGCTCGTCCGGTCGGGGCTCGGCCTGGAGCCGTGGAACGTCCTGCACCAGGGCCTCGCCGAGCGGACGGGACTCTCGATCGGCGTCGTCCTGACGATCGTGGGCGCGGCCGTGCTGCTCGCGTGGATCCCGCTCCGCCAGCGGCCGGGCCTGGGCACGATCTCCAACGTGCTGGTCATCGGCATGGCGATGGACGCCACGCTGGCCCTGGTGCCCGACGCGCACGGCTGGGAGCTCCGCGTGACCCTGATGGCGACGGGCATCGTCCTGAACGGTGCGGCCACCGGCCTCTATATCGCGGCCCGCTTCGGCCCGGGCCCGCGCGACGGCCTGATGACCGGACTGCACCAGCTCACGGGCGTCTCGATCCGGCTGGTGCGCACGGGCATCGAGCTGACGGTCGTGGCGACCGGCTTCGCCCTGGGCGGTACGGTCGGCGTCGGCACCCTTCTGTACGCGCTGTCCATCGGGCCGCTCGCCCAGCTGTTCCTGCGCGTGTTCGCCGTCCCCCCGGCATCCGGCGGCAGCACGGTCGTTGCCACCGGTCAACCAGAACGAGCGATACTGCGTCCGTGACCCCGCGGATACGCCACCCCTACCTCGACCACCCCGGCCCGATCGCCTTCGCCCACCGGGGCGGGGCCGCGGACGGCCTGGAGAACACGGTGCGGCAGTTCCGGTGCGCCGTCGAGGCGGGTTACCGGTACATCGAGACCGACGTCCACGCGACCCGGGACGGCAAGCTCGTCGCCTTCCACGACGCGACCCTGGACCGGGTGACGGACGGCGCGGGCCGGATCGCCGACCTGCCGTGGCAGGAGGTGCGGCAGGCTCGCGTGAGGGGCGAGGAGCCGGTGCCCCTCTTCGATGAACTCCTGGAGACGTTCCCCGAGGTGCGCTGGAACGTCGACGTCAAGGCGGAGGCCGCCCTGCTGCCCTTCCTCGACCTGGTCGGCCGGACCGACTCCTGGGACCGGATCTGCCTCGGCTCGTTCTCCGAGGCGCGCGTGGTGCGCGCCCAGCGGCTGGCCGGTCCGCGCCTGGCCACGTCGTACGGCACCCGGGGCGTGCTCAATCTGCGGCTGCGCTCCTGGGGGCTGCCGGCGGCGGTGCGCCGCTCGGCGGTCGCCGCGCAGGTCCCGGAGATCCAGTCCGGCATCCAGGTCGTCGACCACCGCTTCGTCCGCGCCGCCCACGCGCGCGGGCTCCAGGTGCACGTGTGGACCGTCAACGAACCCGAGAGCATGCACCGGCTTCTCGACCTCGGTGTGGATGGCATCATGACCGATCACATCGACACGTTGCGCGAGGTCTTGGAGGACCGCGGCGTCTGGGTCTGAGACCCCGGTCCGGTCGCCGCTGCGCGCTCACGGGGAAGCGAGGGCACGAGTGGGCACCGACACCGTGCGGACACCGCCCGCCGACGGGGCGGATCTCAGGCGCGAGCAGCGTGGCTGGTACTTCTACGACTGGGCCTGCTCCGTCTACTCGACGAGCGTGCTCACGGTGTTCCTGGGCCCCTACCTGACCTCGGTCGCCGAGTCGGCCGCGGACGCCGACGGGTACGTCCACCCCCTCGGCATCCCGGTGCGCGCCGGGTCCTTCTTCGCGTACTCGGTGTCCCTGTCGGTGATCGTGGCCGTGCTGGTGATGCCCCTGGTGGGTGCCGCCGCCGACCGCACCGGCCGCAAGAAGCCGCTCCTCGCGGCCGCCGCCTACCTCGGGGCCGCGGCCACGGCGGCCATGTTCTTCCTGGACGGCGACCGCTACCTGCTCGGCGGCGCCCTCCTGATCGTCGCGAACGCCGCGCAGTCCGTGGCGATGATGCTCTACAACTCCTACCTGCCGCAGATCGCCTCGCCCGAGCAACGGGACGCGGTCTCCTCCCGGGGCTGGGCCTTCGGGTACGCGGCGGGCTCGCTGGTCCTCGTCGCCAACCTGGTCCTCTACACCGGGCACGACGGCTTCGGCGTCTCCGAGAGCATGGCCGTCCGCATCTGCCTCGCCTCGGCCGGCCTGTGGTGGGGCGCCTTCGCGCTGATCCCGCTGACCCGGCTCCGCGACCGCGGGACCACCAGCCGGGAGGCGGCCCTGCCGGGCTTCCGGCAGCTCGCCGCGACCGTCCGCGACATGCGCCGCCACCCCCTGACGCTGGCCTTCCTGCTCGCCTACCTCGTCTACAACGACGGCATCCAGACGGTGATCTCCCAGGCCTCCGTCTACGGCTCCGAGGAACTGGGCCTCGGACAGTCCACCCTCATCGTCGCCGTGCTGCTGGTGCAGGTGCTGGCGGTGGCGGGCGCGCTGACGATGGGCCGGCTGGCCCGGACGTACGGGGCCAAGCGCACGATCCTCGGCTCGCTGGTCGCGTGGACGGTGACGCTCGCGGCCGGGTTCTTCCTGCCCGCCGGGGCGCCGGTGTGGTTCTTCGTCCTGGCCGCCGGGATCGGCCTGGTCCTCGGCGGCAGCCAGGCGCTGTCCCGCTCCCTTTTCTCGCATCTCGTCCCGCCCGGCAAAGAGGCCGAATACTTCTCCGCGTACGAGCTGAGCGACCGCGGGATGAGCTGGCTCGGGCCGCTGCTGTTCGGCCTCACCTACCAGCTCACCGGGAGCTACCGGGACGCGATCATCTCGCTGGTGGCGTTCTTCGTGCTGGGATTCGTCCTGCTCGCCCGGGTTCCGGTGCGGCGTGCGATCGCGGATGCGGGGAATCCGGTTCCTGACAGGATTTAGCACTCGACGCGAAAGGGCTGTAGTGTACGCGTTTGGCCTGCCAGGCGTACCGTTACTGCGCGTCAAAGATGCCGAAACGCTGGGTTACATCTGCTAGCAGATGTGACAAACCGGGCGCTGGTGGGTACAACAAGGGCGGCTACGACGGCGACGCATGACCCGGAACGGGACCCGGAACGGGAATCTTTACCGCCGACCGGACGTTGACCGGATGACGACGACAGCGACACCTGTCCTGTGGGCGACAAGCCCGGGAGGCACGATTCATGAGTGAGCGAGCTCTTCGCGGCACGCGCCTCGTGGTGACCAGCTACGAGACGGACCGCGGCATCGACTTGGCCCCGCGCCAGGCCGTGGAGTACGCATGCGAGAAGGGGCATCGCTTCGAGATGCCCTTCTCGGTCGAGGCGGAGATCCCGCCGGAGTGGGAGTGCAAGGTCTGCGGGGCCCAGGCACTCCTGGTGGACGGCGACGGCCCGGAAGAGAAGAAGGCCAAGCCCGCGCGTACGCATTGGGACATGCTGATGGAGCGACGCACCCGTGAGGAACTCGAAGAGGTCCTCGAGGAGCGTCTGGCGGTTCTGCGCTCCGGCGCGATGAACATCGCTGTTCATCCCCGGGACAGCCGCAAGTCGGCGTAAGTCCCTCCGGGGTCTGGCCGGAATAACAGCGCGTCAATGACCGCGGGCGCCGTACGTGACATGCGTACGGCGCCCGCGGTTTTCCGTTTGTACCGGCTGTTCAGTGCGTCAGCGGCGGACGCGGCTCCCGCGGGGCGTCCCCCGGCTCGTCCCGGATGACCTCGCCCTGGACGACCTTGCCGTCGGGGCGGTGCATACGGGCCTGCTGGAAGGCGCCGCCCAGCGTGCCCGCGTCGGCCTCGCGGAGCTTGCGCTCGAAGGTGCGCTCGGCGGAGCGGCTCACGGCCTTCTGGACCGGGGGAAGCAGCAGGAGCAGGCCCACCACGTCCGACACCAGGCCGGGGATCATCAGCAGCAGACCGCCCAGCATCATCAGGCCGTTGCCCTCGCTGTTCGGCCGCGCCGCCGCGGGCATCACACCGCTCTGCTGCTGTTGCAGCACCTCGGACAGCCTGCGGAAGGCGCGCCGGCCGGCCCGCTTGATGACGATCGAGCCGAGCACGAAGCCCGCCAGCAGGACGAGGAACACCACGAGCCCGTTCGACGCCCCCGCGACGAGCGTGAGCAGCCAGATCTCCAGCACGAGCCACGCGGCGATCCCCAGGGGCAGGAACGTGCGCAGTCGGGAGCGCCGGGGCCGGGCAGGGTGGCTGGGGGTCTGAGCACCAGTCGTCATGCCTCCAGTGTGCCTGGCCCCGGCTCAGCGCGGCATAAGCCCCCGATCAGGCGTTCCTGTCAGAGGCCGGAGCCGAAGCGGCCACGGCGGGGACATTCTCCGAAGCGAAAACGAGCGGCTACGGCTTGGACGGCTCGCCGCCGCGCCCCGTGACGGACGGCTTCGCGACGCGCCCCGTGACCTTGCCGACGCGCTCCCCCACCCCCCACGCCGTGACGCGCCACAGCGCCTCGACGAGGATGTCGCGGCTCATCTTGGAGTCGCCGAGTTCCCGCTCGACGAAGGTGATGGGCACCTCGACGACCTGGTAGCCGGCCTTGACGGCGCGGCGGGCGAGGTCGACCTGGAAGCAGTAGCCCTGCGAGGCGACCTCGTCGAGGCCGAGGCCCTCCAGGGTCTCGCGGCGGAAGGCGCGGTAGCCGCCGGTGATGTCGCGCAGCGGCAGGTCGAGCGCCAGCCGGGAGTAGAGGCTGCCGCCCCGGGAGATCACCTCGCGGGACTTCGGCCAGTTCACCACCCGGCCCCCCGGCACCCAGCGCGAGCCGAGCACCAGGTCGGCGCTCTTGAGGGCGGTGAGCAGACGGGGCAGTTCCTCGGGCTGGTGGGAGCCGTCGGCGTCCATCTCGACCAGCACGCCGTAGTCGCGCTCCAGGCCCCACCGGAAGCCCGCGAGGTAGGCGGCGCCCAGGCCCTCCTTGCCCTTGCGGTGCAGCACGTGGACGTGGTCGTCCTCGACGGCCAGCTCGTCGGCCAGCTTGCCCGTGCCGTCCGGACTGTTGTCGTCGGCCACCAGCACGTGCGCCTCGGGGACGGCCTCGCGCACCCGGCCGACGATGCTCTTGATGTTCTCCGCCTCGTTGTAGGTCGGGATGATCACCAAGGCCGTGCCGAGCGGGCCGAACTTCCTCCCCTGGGCTCCTGCCGCGAGGGTTCCGTCGCCGTCGTTCACTGCTGCCCCTTCATGTTCATACGCAGAGGTCCACCATAGTGGGCCCGGCCTGCGATGACGTGACAGGACGTTCGAATGGTGGTGTCGAATCCACAAGACGCGGGTAAGAGCGGCGCCTTGAGGGAGCGAGGGTACGGCGGATGGGGGCCCGGCGCCCTTCGGGCCGACCTGGGACCCGCTGGCTGCGGATCGACCGAAAGCCGTTGTCTACTGAGCGCCCGGGCCCCACCCGGGTCACACCTCCCCGACCGGCCGGAACGTTCCCTCGCCGCCGCGCCGGCCTGAGCCTGGCTCCCAGTGGCGGTGCCCCGGTGCGGCACACCGTCCCTGACCCGGCGGCGCTGCGGCGAGTGCGCGGACGGTCCCCGGTCGGGCGTCCGGTGGTGGACTCGGCCGAACCTACCGGCCCCCTGCGGCCGCCTGTCAACAGCCGTTCGACCTGCGCATTCCACGGCAAAGCCCTGGTCAGGGCCGAGGATGCGCAGGTCGCGCGCCGGGGGTGCGGCGCACGATCGCGTGCGCGCCACCCCCGTAGATCACTCGCCCGGCCCTACGAAGACCGTGCGCCCGCCCACCACGGTGCGCAGGCAGACGGGCAGGTCGCGGCCGGGGGTCAGGTCGGGCAGCCCCGGGGTGCCGGAGCGGGGGTCCGTCGACCAGCGGGCGACGCGGTCGTCGGGGGCCTGGACGACGAGTTCGCCGGTGCGCCACACGGCGTAGTCGGCGGGGGCGCCGGGGACCAGGACGCCCGCGTCGTCCCGTCCCACGGCCCGCCAGCCGCCGCGCGTGTGCGCCGTGAACGCGGCGCGCACGGAGACGCGGTGCTCCGGCGTGCGGTGGAAGGCCGCGGCCCGGACGGTGCCCCACGGGTCGAGCGGGGTGACCGGGCTGTCGGAGCCGAAGGCGAGCGGGACACCGGCGCGCAGCAGGGCGGCGAAGGGGTTCAGGCCCCGGGCCCGCTCCACCCCCAGGCGCTGCGCGTACATGCCGTCGTCGCCGCCCCACAGGGCGTCGAAGGCGGGCTGGACGGAGGCGGTGAGGCCGAGTTCGGCGAAGGCGGCGACGCTCTCGGGGGTGAGCATCTCGGCGTGTTCGATCCGGTGCCGGGCGGCCCGGATCCGCGCGAGGCCCAGCTTCTCGGCGGCGGCCCGCACGCCCTCGACCACGGTGTCCACGGCGGCGTCGCCGATGGCGTGGAACCCCGCCTGGAGGCCGGCCTCGGTGCAGGCGACCACGTGCGCGGCGACCGCGGCGGCGTCCAGGTAGGCCCTGCCGGTGTGCCCGGCGTCGGCGTACGGCTGGTGCAGGCAGGCCGTGTGCGAGCCGAGGGCGCCGTCGACGAACAGGTCGCCCGCGGCGCCGGCCGCGCCCAGTTCGCGCGCCTTGGCGACGTCCTGCTCGGCCCAGTAGCCGACGACGCGCGGGCCGGGCTCCTCGGCGGCCAGCCGCAGCAGGCCCGTGAAGTCGTCCTCGGAGGAGATCTCCGGGCCGGCGCACTCGTGGATCGTGCCGATGCCGAGCGAGACGGCGTGCGCGAGGGCCGCGCGCTGTGCCTCGGTGCGCTGCCCGGGCGTGACGGCGGCGTACGCGGCGGCGCGCACGGCGTGGTGGGCGTCGGCGGTGAGCGGCCCGTCCTCCCGGGTGACGCCGGGGACCAGGTCGAGCATTGCGGTCGTGACGACCGCCGAGTGGACGTCGATGCGGCTGAGGTAGAGGGGCCGGTGACCGGTGGCCTCGTCGAGCTCGGCCCGCGTCGGGGGCCGGCCGCCGGGCCAGCGGGCGGCGTCCCAGCCGTGCCCGAGCAGCACGCGGTCGTCGGGGCGGGCGGCGGCGAAGTCCCGCACGCGGGCGAGGGCGGCTTCGAGGGAGGGGGCGTCGGACAGGTCGAGCCCGGTCAGGGCGAGGCCGGTGGCGGTGGTGTGCACATGCGCGTCCGTGAACGCCGGGGTGACCAGCGCTCCGTACAGGTCGATCACCTCGTCGACCCCGTCGGCGAATGCCTCGGCGGCTCCCTCCGACCCGACCCAGGCGATCTGTCCCCGCTCCACGACCATCGCGGTAGCGAAAGGATCGGCGGGACTATGGACCTCACCACGACGAAGCAGAACCGTCTTCGCCGGCGCACTGGACTCACTCATGCAGCACAGTTTCACAGGGTCGCTTTCGGCGCCCTCTTCAGGGGCGCGGGGAACTGCGCGACCAGCCACACACGGCCCGCACCCGAGAACCGGCGCTCAGATCCGCGGCGGCCGCGCCTCGTACGGCGTGGACAGCACCACGGTCGTCCGCGTGGACACCCCGGCCAGCGACCGCACCCGCGCCAGCAGCTCCTCCAGCTCGTGGGGCGTGGCCACGCGCACCTTGAGGATGTAGTTCTCGTCCCCCGCGACGCTGTGGCAGGCCTCGATCTCCGGCACACCGGCCAGCCGGTCCGCGATGTCGTCCGGCGCGCTGGGATCGAACGGCTTCACCGAGATGAACGCCGTCATGGGCAGCCCCACCGCCTCGGGATCGACGACCGCGGCGTATCCGCGGATGACACCGCGCTGTTCCAGCCGTCGCACCCGCTGGTGCACGGCCGACGTGGACAGCCCCGTGGCCTTGCCCAGGTCGGTGTAGCTCATCCGCCCGTCCTTGACGAGCAGCTGCACGATCTGTCGGTCCAGCTCCTCCATGGCGCAAGAACCTACAGTGCGGCTGATCTCCTCGGATACCTGAGCAGCCCAGGTCATGCCCGGTTCGTGATGTGGCCGGAAGTCGACGGTCAGCCGTTCGGGGGACAAATCCGCCGCAGAGGGCACCTGCGTACGGCATGTGACGAACGCCACAGCGCTCGAACAGTCTCCGTAATGTTCTCGTGATTACCGCCGAGGGGGGACGGGAAGTGCTTGCTGTGGTCGAGGCCGCAGTGCCTGATACGGCCCAGCCCGAGGGGGAGTACCCAATGCAGAGTCTTAAGCGCCCTGGTCGCACCGCACCCAAGCGGCAGCAGCTCGTCGTCGAGCCCGAGCCGGAGGGTGTCGAACCCGACGCCTTCGACGACGAACTCGACGCCTACGACACGTTCGAGATGTTCCGGGTGATCTGCCCGGACTGCGCGCAGCCCATCGCCCTGCTGGCGGACGAGGAAGTCCTGCCGGAGCACGCGCTGTGCGCCTCGCCGTGGAACCCGTTCGGACTCACGGTCTGCGCCGGAACCGGCCGCAGGGCCGCGGACGCCCGCCCCGCGGACGAGTCGGTGGACCCTCAGGACCAGGACACCGCCCTGCTGTTGACGCTCCCTCAGGGACTGGACTGGCGGACCCAGCCCTTCTCGCATGTCGGCGGCCCGGGCTCACGCCCCATCAGGGTCCCGGTCATGCGCCGCCACGCGGCCTGAGCGCGGGCCTTCCTCGCCCGCTCGCTCCACCCCAGTAGCTGCCCCGCACCACGGCTCGTGGACTGCCGTGGTGCGGTTCAGTGTGTCCGGGTTCGCGGGCTGACGGCGGCCGGGTGCAGGGCCGGGCCCAGGGTGACAGCCCCGGGCCCGTTCGACGGACCGGCACCCCTGAAACGCACGCCCGATTCCACGTCCGGGTGACCTGTCCGGCCTCTGCCGCGTTGCCCTGGTATGACCCCCATCTCCTCAGCGACCGGGCGTCAGCGCCTCCTGTACGTCCCGCCGCCCGCAGAATCGGTTCGGCCCGCTCCGCCGCGTTATCAGGACCCGCCCATCTACCGCGACTTGATGCGGACCTGGGCGGAAGGCGGCCGCACCCTGCCGGGTCGGCACGACCCGGAGTGGATGCGGCTCGCGGCTCCCTGGCGGGGCCTCGACCAGTTCAGCGTCCCTCTGGACCCACGAGATGGCGGGCGATGACCATCCGCTGGATCTGGTTGGTGCCCTCCACGATCTGCAGCACCTTGGCCTCGCGCATGTAGCGCTCGGCCGGGAAGTCGGCGGTGTAGCCGTAGCCGCCGAGGATCTGCACGGCGTCGGTGGTGACCCGCATCGCCGTGTCGGTGCAGTGCAGTTTGGCCATGGCGGCCTGCCGGGCGAACGGCCGCCCCGCGTCCCGCAGTCGCGCCGCCGCGAGGTAGAGCGCGCGGCCCGCCTCGATCTGCGTCGCCATGTCCGCCAGCATGAACCGCAGCCCCTGGAAGTCGGCGATCGCCTTGCCGAACTGGCGCCGCTGCGCCGCGTACGCCAACGCCTCGTCGAGCGCGGCCTGGGCCACGCCGATCGCGCAGGCCGCGATGCCGAGCCGCCCGGAGTCGAGGGAGGACAGGGCGATCGCGAAGCCCTGCCCCTCCTCCCCGATGCGCCGGGCGTCGGAGACCCGGACGCCGTCGAAGTGGACCTGGGCCGTGGGCGAGCCCTTCATGCCCATCTTCTTCTCGGGCGGCGCGGCGCTCACCCCGGGCGCGTCGCCGGGCACCAGGAACGCGGTGATCCCGCGGGGGCCCTCCTCGCCGGTGCGCGCCATGACCGTGTAGAAGTCGGCGATGCCGCCGTGCGTGATCCAGGCCTTCGTGCCGGTGATCACCCAGTCGTCGCCGTCCCGGACGGCCCGGGTGCGCAGGGCGGCCGCGTCCGACCCCGAGTGCGGCTCGGAGAGGCAGTAGGCGCCGAGCAGGCCGCCGCCGAGCATCGCGGGCAGGTGCTCGACCTGCTGCTCCTTGGTGCCGTAGGCGGCGAGGGCGTAGGAGGCCAGGGAGTGGACGCTGACGCCGAGGCCGACGGTGAGGCGGGCCGCGGCGAGTTCCTCCAGGACCTGGAGGTAGACCTCGTAGGGCTGGTCGCCGCCGCCGTACTCGGAGTCGTACGGCAGGCCGAGCAGGCCGGAGCGCGAGAGCAGGGTGAAGAGTTCTCGGGGGAAGCGGCCGGCGTGCTCCTCCTCGGCCGCCTTCGGGACGATCTCCTGCTGCGCGATGTCGCGGACGAGTGAGATCAGGTCCCGGGCCTCCTCCGTGGGCAGTTGTCGGTCCACCGGCTGCGGGGCGCGGTCGGGCATGGCGACGCTCTCCTCCCTGTCGGGCAGTGGCGGACGGGCCCGTGGGTGGGGGCGGCGCCGCCGGGTCGTTCTGGTGCCTGGCCGATGCTTGCAGTCCCGGGTCTCGGAACGTGCTGACCAGCGGCTGTGCGCTGTGAGTATGCCCGATCGGAGGCATCTCGTCACCAGTTAACGACCGCTCACCTCAAGAATCGCACGACGGTGTCCGGAGCGGGGAAATTGGTCCGCACCATTGACCGAAGTGGTCTAGTCCTCCTACTGTTTCGCTCCACCGATTCACCGCGTTCATGCCAATCGGCGCGCGTTCCCTCTCCCCCGAGGAGACACCGGATGCACACCCCCGACCGCTCCCGCTTCCGGACCATCGTGTCCGCGGCCTGCTGCGCCGTCCTCGGCGCCGGTCTGCTGGCCGGCGCGGGCACCTCCGCCACCGCGGCGGCCTCGGCTCAGGAGGCCGCCGCAGCCTCGGAGGCGGCCCCCGGCCCGAAGGCCGCCGGCTCCAAGGTCATCGGGTACTTCACCGAATGGGGCACCTACGACCGCAAGTACCACGTCAAGAACATCGAGACGTCCGGCTCGGCGTCCCGGCTCACCCACATCAACTACGCCTTCGGCAACGTCACCGGCGGCAAGTGCGCCATGGGCGACGCCTACGCCGCGACCGACCGCGCCTACACCGCCGCCGAATCCGTCGACGGCAAGGCCGACACCTGGGACCAGCCGCTGCGCGGCAACTTCAACCAGCTGCGCAAGCTGAAGCAGAAGCACCCGGACCTCAAGGTCCTGTGGTCCTTCGGCGGCTGGACCTGGTCGGCCGGTTTCGGCGAGGCCGCGAAGAACCCGGCCGCCTTCGCCCAGTCCTGCTACGACCTGGTCGAGAACTCCAAGTGGGCCGACGTCTTCGACGGCATCGACATCGACTGGGAGTACCCGAACGCCTGCGGCGCCACCTGCGACACCAGCGGCAAGGCGGCCTTCCGGAACCTGATGCAGGCACTGCGCGCCAAGTTCGGCTCGAAGAACCTCGTCACCGCGGCGATCACCGCCGACGCCACCCCGGGCGGCAAGATCGACGCGGCGGACTACGCGGGCGCCGCCCGCTACGTCGACTGGTACCTGCCGATGACCTACGACTTCTTCGGCGCCTGGGACGCCACCGGCCCGACGGCCCCGCACTCGCCGCTGACCTCGTACGCCGGCATACCGAAGGCGGACAACCACAGCTCGGCGACGATCGCGAAGCTCAAGGGCCTCGGCATCCCCGCCTCGAAGCTGCTGCTCGGCATCGGCTTCTACGGCCGCGGCTGGACCGGCGTCACCCAGTCGGCCCCCGGCGGCACCGCGACCGGCCCGGCGGCGGGCACGTACGAGCAGGGCATCGAGGACTACAAGGTGCTCAAGGCCAAGTGCCCCGCGACGGGGACGGTGGCCGGCACGGCCTACGCCAAGTGCGGCAGCAACTGGTGGAGTTACGACACCCCGGCGACCATCGCGACCAAGATGAACTACAAGAACCAGCAGGGCCTGGGCGGCACGTTCTTCTGGGAGCTGAGCGGCGACGCGGCGAACGGTGAGCTGATCAAGGCCATGAAGTAGGGAAGCAGGCCGGAGCGGCACCGGGGGCGGAGGGTCCGTGGCGGATCCTCCGCCCCTGTCTCATGCGCCGCGGCGCGCGGGCTGGGGGGCCGGGTAGGCTGGGTCCAGATCCTCGATCGCGCGCAGGGCGCCGCCGAGCGTCTTCACCAGCAGCTCGCACATGGTCGCGCGGGGCAGTTCGGGGCGGTCGATCCATTCGAGGGTGGCGCCCTCGACGCTGCACACCCAGGACAGCAGGCCCATCCGCGCCAGCGGGGTGACGTCGGCGCGGCCGTACGCGCCCTCGGCGATGGTCGTGACGACGGCCTCGCGCACCCCGTCCCGGATGGCGTGCACCTCGGTGTCGAAGCCGACGCCGCCGCTGACGATCGTGCGGTACGCGGCCTGGTTCTGCTCGGCGTAGCGCAGATAGCTGTCGATGGTGCGCTGGACCCGGTCCACCGGGGGCAGTTCCAGTCCGCCGGCCGCCAGGGTGATCAGCTCGGTGACGGAGTCCTGGATGATGGCCAGGTAGTAGCCGCGCTTGGACTGGAAGTAGTAGTAGATCAGCCCCTTGGCGACGTGCGCCTGCCGGGCGATGTCGTCCATCGAGAGGGCGTCGTAGGACGTGTCGGCGAACAACCTCCGCCCGATGGCGATGAGTTCGGCACGGCGCGCCATCGAGCGCTCGGTGCCGCGGGCTCTGGGGCGCGCGGCAGGCTGGGGGCTGATATTCAATTTCGACCCTGGTCTCACGGGCGGGGGCGGGACATCCGCAGTATGGCAGGCGCCGGGGCCGGGGCGTGGGTCAGGTCACAGCAGTCCGAGCTGTGTCACGAGCATCGCGACGACCACCACGAGAGCCCAGCCCATGAGGTGCTCGACGATCTTCGGGCCGTCTTCCTGAGGGCCGCCGGTACGGACGCGGCCGGCGGTGGCGGAGTGCGCGGTCATGGCTTCTCGCTCGTTCGGTGGTGCGGACGGACTTCCCCCGAAGTTCCGTCCACCTTGCCACCCGGGGCGGCTTTTGCGGCCGAGAGCTTGGTCACACGCGTACGCCGACGGCTGCCAGGGCCTTGCTCTGCGCCGCGCCCGGACGCGCCGGGAAGTACAGGTAGCAGACGCCGCCCGTACCGGAGACGACCTTGCCGGAGGCGTTGTACCGCTTGGTCCGCAGCCAGATGTTCTCGAACTCGCGGCGCCGGTAGACCCGCCGCACGGCCTCGTTGCTCGCCGAGTAGGGGTCGTTGGCGATCACGTCGCCGCCGGCGGTGAAGCCGATGACGGTCATCAGGTGCCCGGCGGTGCCGTACCCGGCCCCGGTCAGCTCCTCCTTCAGGAAGGACTGGGACGTGATGACGGGGATGCCGGCCGCGATCAGCGTCTCCAGGTCGGCGAGCGAGCCGAGCCGGGTGACGACGCCGCCCAGGCCGTCGAACGTGGCCGCGTAGGCGGCGTTGAAGGGCCAGTTGCCGCAGCCGGCGTACTGGTGGTCGTAGGTGGACCGGGCCGCGTGGCAGACCTGCGGGTCGTCGTACGCCGGGTCCACCCAGGCGAGCTGCTCGGGGGTGAGCCGGCCGCCCCAGTACTCGACGACCATCTGGGAGGACGTCGGGCTGCACCAGGCCTCGCCGCCGTTGTCGTACTCGGGGTACCGGCCCTTGTGGATCTCCTGCGAGTACCGCGGGACGACCAGTTCCCGGGCGAGCCGGGGCTCGGATGCCGGGACGGTGAACCGGTCGGGGACGTCGGAGCCCATCGCGCCGAGGCGCCACACCGTGGGCGTGGCCTTGCTGCCCGGCCTGCGGTACAGGGTCAGCCGCAGCCGGTACGAGGCCAGGCGCAGTCCGGTCGACGGGTCGTCGAGCGCCAGGGTGTCGGTCCAGACGGTGCTCCTGCCGTCGCTCTGGTCGTCGACCGAGGTGCGACGGATGTCCTGGTCGCCGGCCGCCCACCGGCCCATCACGTACCAGGGGGTGCCGGTGCCGTCCGTGTAGGTGCCCTTGATCTCGGCCTGGAGCCAGGTGCCGGGCGGGGTGTGCGCGTTCCAGGAGACGACCGCCTCCGTCGCGGGGACGGCGAGCCGGTGCGCGGGGGACGTCCAGGTGCCGTACTCCCAGGGCGCGGTGGCGCCGGTGTGCGGGTCCGTGTAGTCGGTGGTGCCCGCGGGCGTCCCGATCACCACGCCTGGGCGGGCGCCCGCGACGGCCCGGGTGCCCTTGGCCGTGCCGCCGCACCAGTCGCCGTACGAGGTCCAGGCCCGGTTGTCGACGGTGCGGGCGGGGACCGCCCGGGCGGGGTCTGCGGTGTCGGTCGTCATGGGCGCCTCGGGGTCGGCGGCCGCGGGACCCGCGCTCGCCGTGACGGCGGCGGCGACCGCGGCGGCCAGGACGGTTCTGCGGGACGGCTGTTCGGCTCTGCGCATGGCGGGACCCCCGGAAGTCGGAGTCGGGCAGGGGCGGGGCAGGTCCGTGGCACGGTCGGTCGCACACGTGTGTGCGCCACATATGAGCACAGCCCGCCGGGTACTGCCAGCACCTCGACATGCGCCACGCCCACCAATATTGGCGTCGACCAGTGGCACGGGCCGAGGAGGCCGTCGTTAGAGTGCTGCGCGAGATGAATCCGCCCCTCCGCCCCGCCCCGGGGCCCGCCGTGCGCGACCTGGCCGCCCGGATCCGTCGCCTTCCCCCGTCCTGCGGCCCGGTCCGGCTCGTCGGCGTCGACGGGCACGCCGGCTCGGGGAAGAGCACGTTCACCGAGCAGCTGGCCGCGGCGCTGGGCGGTGCTCCGGTGCTGCGCCTCGACGACGTCGCCAGCCACGAGGAACTGTTCGACTGGACCGGGCGCCTGCTGGACCAGGTCATCGAACCGCTCTCCGAGGGCCGGACCGCGCACTACGCGCCCTACGACTGGCGAGCCCGTCGCTTCGGCGGCCCGCGGCCCCTCCCGCCCGCGCCGGTCGTGCTCGTGGAGGGTGTCGGCGCGGGACGCCGGGCGCTCCGCCCGCGCCTGGCGCTCCTGCTGTGGATGGAGCTGCCGCGCGAGGAGGCCTGGGCGCGGGGACGGTCGCGGGACGGGGAGGAACAGCGGGAGTTCTGGAACGGGTGGGTCCCGGCGGAACGCCGGCACTTCGCCGACGACCCCTCCCGGCCGTTCGCCGACCTCCTGGTGCGCCAGCGAGAGGAGGGGTACGAGGTTCTTCCGGGGCCCGCGGGATCCATTGGACCGGACCAGTCCCTCACTCAGGGTGACGGACCGCCCGCAGTGTGCTGAACTTGTGAAGGGCCTTGCGGAACAACTTGCCGGAGTGCTTCAACTCGGCTTGACCGGGGGGCCGTACAGGTCTTACGTTCTCAATGTGCGGCCATTCGGCGCCGCCCACTGACGCGAAGCCCCCGGTTGTTCCCCCGTGATCGGGGGCTTCGTTCTGTCCTCTTCCGGTTTTCCGGCCGCCGCGCGGCGTCGAACGCTCACCCTCGGTCACCGTGCACCTGTGCGCCGCATCCGCTCCCACCTCGCCGAACGGCCCGTGCGGCACCCTACGGGGGCGCCGCCCCCGCGGGTACGATGCCCTCGTTGCGACCTACGGACGGTTGCTTCGCGCACTGTGCAACTCCGGTCCGTGGCACAGCGGTTCGAAGAGGGCAGCCGGCTGGGGGGCGGCTCGTTGGCATACCGACGGGGGCACGGTTTGTGGGGGACGTGATGGACTTCGGCACGCAGGGCCCTCAGGCCCCGGCCGACCTCGCCTGGCTGCGAGGCGTGGATGCCTACACCATGGGTGCCTATCCGCAGGCGGAGGAGGAGTTCCGCACCGCCGTGCGGCTGGACGCCGGGATGGCCGACGGCTGGCTCGGACTGCACGCCCTGCGCGTCGACACCACGACCGCGCTGCTGAGGATGTTCCGCCACCGCGAGCGCTTCGGCGAGCAGCGCACGCGCTACCGCCGCACCCTCAACTCCTGGTACTGGCTGGGCTGGTGGGTGCAGCCCGTGCTGGAGAGCCCGCGCGACCTGCTGCTCGCGCACGCCTCCCACTGGCTGGATGGCCGCCACGTCCCCGAGCTGGACCGGGCCCTCGCCGGGCTGCCCCCCGTGGACACCGACCACCAGGTCCGCTTCCTGCACGCCTGCCGCGCCTACCTGGTCAAGGACTGGGAGCAGTTGGTCCGGCACACCGATCCGCTGCTCGACGATCCGATGCTCGGCATCGAGGCGGGCCTGTTCGGCGGCATGGCCCGGGTCCGGCTGGAGATGTACGGGCAGGCCGAACCACTGCTGTCGGCGGCCCTGATGCGCTGTCGCAGCGAGCAGCCCCAGCGCAAGGAGCTGCGCTACTGGCTGGCCCGGGCGCACGAGGGCACCGGCCGCAGCGCCGCAGCGCTCCCCCTCTACCGGGCCGTGCACCGCGTCGACCCGGCGTTCATGGACACTTCGGCGCGGCTCGCGGCGATCGCCGAGGGCGACGGCTACGAGGACGCCACCGACCTCGCGGCGATCACGCTCACCGGTGCCGGCCAGGACGCCATGGACGGGCCGGACGGGTTCGACCCGCTCTTCGGCACCGAGGGCCGCGACCTGCGACTGCCCGACCCCGAGCCGCCGGTCTCCCCTCCCCTGCCGCCGGTGGCCGCCCCGGCGTTCCGCGACAAGGGGGGCCCGTCACCGTCGCTGCCCGCCGGGCCCACCGACCCCGCGTTACTGGAGGAGGCGCTCGCCGAACTCGAACGCATGGTGGGGCTCGAGCCGGTGAAGCGCCAGGTCAAGGCGCTGTCCGCGCAGTTGAACATGGCCCGGCTGCGGGCCGGGCAGGGCCTTCCCGTCCAGCCGCCGAAACGCCACTTCGTCTTCTCCGGCCCCTCCGGAACCGGCAAGACCACCGTCGCCCGCATCCTCGGCCGTGTCTTCTACGCCCTCGGCCTGCTCGGCGGCGACCACCTGGTGGAGGCCCAGCGGGCCGACCTGGTCGGCGAGTACCTCGGGCAGACGGCCGTGAAGGCCAACGAACTGATCGACTCGGCGCTCGGTGGCGTGCTCTTCGTCGACGAGGCGTACTCGCTGTCCAACTCGGGCTACGGCAAGGGGGACGCGTACGGGGACGAGGCGCTCCAGGTGCTGCTGAAGCGGGCCGAGGACAACCGTGACCACCTCGTGGTGATCCTGGCCGGCTACCCGGAGGGCATGGACCGGCTGCTCGCGGCGAACCCGGGGCTGTCGTCCCGTTTCACGACCCGGGTCGATTTCCCGTCCTACCGTCCCCTCGAACTCACCGAGATCGGCAAGGTGCTGGCGGCGGAGAACGGGGACCTGTGGGACGAGGAGGCCCTCGACGAGCTGCGGTCCATCGCGGGGCACGTGGTGGACCAGGGGTGGATCGACGAGCTGGGCAACGGGCGGTTCCTGCGGACGCTGTACGAGAAGAGCTGCGCGTACCGGGATCTGCGGTTGTCGGTGTATCCCGGGGTGCTGGGGCGGGAGGACCTGGCGACGCTGCGGTTGCCGGATCTGATGCAGGCGTACGGGGAGGTGCTGTCCGGGCGGGGGCCGCAGGATCCGCCCGGACCGTGAGGCACCGGGCTTACGTGGCCAGGACCTCCTCGCCCGACCTCGGCTCGGTCAGCCGCACCTCGCGGACCTCCCGGTGTGCGGGGTCCCGCACCTCTCCCACCAGCAGCTCCAGCACGTCCTCCAGGGCGACCAGTCCGAGCACCCTGCCCGAGCCGTCGGCCACCTGCGCGAGGTGTGTCGCCGCCCGGCGCATCACGGTCAGCGCGTCGTCGAGCGGCAGTTCGGACCGCAGGGTCGTCATGGGCCGCCACAGCTGCTGCGGCACGGCCCGGTCCGAGTCCTCCAGGTCCAGGACGTCCTTGACGTGCAGGTAGCCCATGAAGGCGCCGTTGTCCGCGGCGACCGGGAAGCGGGAGTATCCCGTGCGGGCCGTCAGCTCGACGATCCGCCCGGGGGTGACCGACGGGCTGACCGTCACCAGGGACTCGCGCTTCAGCAGGACGTCCGTCACCGGGCGGGAGCCCAGTTCCAGGGCGTCCTCCAGGCGCTCGGCCTCCTCCGGGTCGAGCAGGCCCGCCTGGCCGGCGTCCTCCACCAGCCGGTTGAGCTGCTCGCTGGTGAAGACGGCCTCGACCTCGTCCTTGGGCTCGACGTGGAAGAGCCGCAGGATGCCCTGCGAGACCGCGCCGAGGGCGGCGGTGACAGGCTTGCAGAAACGGGCGAACCAGACCAGGCCGGGGCTCAGCCACAGCGCGGCCTTCTCCGGGGCCGCCATCGCCAGGTTCTTCGGGACCATCTCGCCGATGACGAGGTGGAAGAAGACGACCGTGGCCAGGGCGATGACATACCCGAGCGGGTGGATCATCGCGTGCGGCAGGTGGATCCACTCGAAGACCGGCTCCAGCAGGTGCGCCACCGTCGGCTCTGCGACCGCGCCGAGGGTCAGGGAGCACACGGTGATGCCGAACTGGGCCGCCGCCATCATCTGCGGCAGCCTCTCCAGGCCGTAGAGGACCTGCCGGGCGCGGGCGGTGCCGAGGGGTTCGATCTGGCTGCGGCGTACGGAGACCAGCGCGAACTCGGCGCCGACGAAGAAGCCGTTGGCGAGCACGAGCAGCGCCGCGAAGAGGAGTTGGAGCACGCTCATCGGACGGCCTCCGCCAGGGTGATCACCGGGGCCGTCCGCACGAGCCGGACCCGCTCCGCGCGGTAGTGGCCGACCTGGCGCACGGACAGCCGCCAGCCGGGCAGCTCCGCCTTGTCGCCGACGGCCGGGATGCGGCCCAGCAGGTCGGCGATCAGCCCGGCGACCGTCTCGTACGGCCCCTCGGGCACGTCGAGGCCTATGCGCTGCAGGACGTCGACCCGGCAGCTGCCGTCGACGTCCCAGGCGGGCCTGCCGTCCTCCGGCGGGGCGGAGGCCAGCTCGGGCAGGTCGTGCCCGTCGTGCTCGTCGCGGACCTCGCCGACGAGCTCCTCGACGATGTCCTCCAGCGTGACGACACCGGCCGTGCCGCCGTACTCGTCGACGACGACCGCGATGGGCTGCTCGCTGCGCAGGCGGGCGAGCAGCGGCCGTACGGGCAGGGTCTCGGGGACGAGCAGCGCCGGGCGGGCGATGCGGCCGACGGGGGTGCGCAGCCGGTCCTGCACGGGCACGGCCAGGGCGTCCTTGAGGTGGACCATGCCGACGACCTCGTCGATCCGCTCCCGGTAGACGGGGAAGCGGGACAGGCCGGTGGCGCGGGTCAGGTTGACGACGTCCTCGGCGGTGGCGGAGGACTGCAGGGCGCTGACCTTCACGCGCGGCGTCATCACATGCTGCGCGGTCAGCTCACCGAGAGACAGGGTGCGGACGAAGAGGTCGGCCGTGTCCTGTTCGAGGGCGCCGGCCCGGGCCGAGTGGCGGGCCAGCGAGACGAGTTCGCCGGGGGTGCGGGCGGAGGCCAGCTCCTCGGCCGGCTCGAAGCCCAGGGCCCGGACGAGCCGGTTCGCGACGGCGTTCAGGCCCGCGATGACCGGGCGGAACAGCCGGGCGAAGACGTGCTGCGGGCCCGCGACGAAACGCGCGACCTGCAGCGGCCGGGACACGGCCCAGTTCTTGGGCAGGAGCTCGCCGATCACCATCTGCACGGCGGAGGCCAGCAGCATGCCGACGACGACCGTGACTCCGGAGACGGCTCCCTCGGGAACGCCGATCGAGGTGAACGGGCCGTGCAGCAGTTCGGCGAGCGCCGGTTCGGCGAGCATGCCGACGACGAGGGAGGTGATGGTGATGCCGAGCTGGGTGCCGGAGAGCTGGAAGGACAGTTCCTTGAGTGATTCGACGACGCGGTGGGCGCGCCGGTCGCCCTCGGCGGCGGCCTTCTCGGCCTCCGGCCGCTCGACCGTCACGAGTCCGAACTCGGCCGCCACGAAGAATCCGTTGGCGAGAATCAGCAGGAACGCGGCTGCCAGGAGCAGCAGGGGGATGGTCATGATGCCGCCGCCTCCGCACGGTCGCGGACACGGTCCGCGCTATGTCGGCAGGGGGCGGCGCAGGTACTGCAGGACGATCCGTCCATCGCCGGAGAGGGTCACTCCTCGGTTAGCAGGAAGCCTCTGCGCACCGGGCGGGGCAGCAGCGGCGGAGGCGCGTCCTTTGCGCCTCCGCCAACAGATTAATCAAGACACGGCCCGGTGCGGCAGTGGCGACCGCCCTGTGGATGTCCCGGATCAGCCGTGCCGCGGCTCGGGGTCCGTGAGAGAACGGGCCTCGGCGAGTGCCCGCAGGGCGCGGGCGTCGGCGATGGCGCGCTGCTTGGCGAGGCCCGGCTGGATGCCCAGGGCGGGCAGGCTGGTGCCGTCGCTGAGGTTGAGGAACACCCAGGGGTCGCCGGGCCGGAGGGTCACCTGGAGGATCTCCGCCCACGCCAGCCGGCGCTTGTTCGTGAGGTTCACCACGGTGACGCCGTCCTCGTCGGCGACGACCTTGGGCCGCGCGAGCAGGAGCAGCACGGCGTCCAGCAGGAGCGCCGTGACGACGAAACTGAGGCGCTCGGCGGGGCTGAGCTGCTTCAGCAGCATCGCGACGGCCGTGATCACCACGAAGATGGCGACGGCGGCGGTGAGCAGCACCGCGCGGGTGCTGCCCGGCCGGAACGTGACGGGCAGGGTGGGCAGGTCGGACATCTCGCGTACGCCCCTCAGAGACGGCAGGCGTGGATGGCCGTGGTCAGGATGGCCCGGGCGCCGATGTCGTAGAGGTCGTCCATGATCCGCTGGGCTTCCTTGGCGGGGACCATGGCGCGGACGGCGACCCAGCCCTCGTTGTGCAGCGGGGAGACGGTCGGCGACTCCAGGCCGGGGGTGAGGGCGACGGCCTTCTCCAGCTGCTCGACGCGGCAGTCGTAGTCCATCATCACGTACGTCCGGGCGACCAGGACGCCCTGGAGGCGGCGCAGGAACTGCTGGACCTTGGGGTCGTCGCCGTCCGCGCCGGTGCGGCGGATCACGACGGCCTCGGACTGCATGATCGGCTCGGCGACGACCTCCAGGCCCGCGTTGCGCAGCGAGGTGCCGGTCTCGACGACGTCGGCGATGACCTGGGCGACGCCGAGCTGGATGGCGGTCTCGACGGCGCCGTCGAGGTGGACGACGGAGGCGTCGATGCCGTGCTCGGCGAGGTGGCCGGCGACGATGCCCTCGTAGGAGGTGGCGACCGTCTTGCCCGCCAGGTCGGCGAGGCCGCTGATGGTGCCGGGCTTGCTCGCGTAGCGGAAGGTGGAGCGGGCGAAGCCGAGCGGGAGGATCTCCTCGGCGTCGGCGCCCGAGTCGATCAGGAGGTCCCGGCCGGTGAGGCCGATGTCGAGCTGGCCCGAAGCGACGTAGATCGCGATGTCGCGGGGGCGCAGGTAGAAGAACTCGACCTCGTTGGTCGGGTCGACGATCCGCAGTTCCTTGGACTCCCGGCGCTGCTGGTAGCCGGCCTCATGCAGCATCTCCGCCGCAGGGCCGGAGAGGGAACCCTTGTTGGGGACGGCGATGCGCAGCATGAGGTCGGCTTCCTTTGCGTGGTGTCGTGCGGGAACGGTTGTGCGGCTTACAGGTGGGCGTAGACGTCGTCGAGGGAGATGCCGCGGGCGACCATCATCACCTGAACGTGGTACAGCAGCTGCGAGATCTCCTCGGCGGCCGCCTCCTTGCCCTCGTACTCGGCGGCCATCCACACCTCGGCGGCCTCCTCGACGACCTTCTTGCCGATGGCGTGGACGCCCTTCTCGACCAGTTCTGCGGTGCGGGAAGTGGCGGGGTCGCCGTGGGCGGCCTTGTGCTGGAGCTCGGTGAAGAGCTCCTCGAACGTCTTCTTGGACATGGTGACGCTCAGCCTATGCCACAGGTGCGGTTCGTCAGCGCCAGGGTTCGGATACTGAGCGGAGCGTGGCCGCGGTCGCCACCGCCGCGGTCACCGCCTCGTGGCCCTTGTCCTCGCTGGAGCCCTCGATGCCCGCGCGGTCCAGGGCCTGCTCCTCGGTGTCGCAGGTCAGCACGCCGAAGCCGACGGGGACGCCGGTGTCGACGGACACCTGGGTGAGGCCCTGGGTGACGCCCTGGCACACGTACTCGAAGTGGGGGGTGCCGCCGCGGATGACGACGCCGAGGGCGACGATCGCGTCGTAGCCGCGGCCCGCGAGGACCTTGGCGACGACCGGGAGTTCCCAGCTGCCGGGGACCCTGAGCAGGGTCGGCTCGTCGATGCCCAGGTCGTGCAGGGCGCGCAGGGCGCCGTCGACCAGTCCGTCCATCACCTTCTCGTGCCACTGCGCCGCGATGACGGCGACCCGGAGGTCACCCACATTGCGTACGGACAGTTCCGGTGCACCCTTGCCGCTCACGTTGCTCCCTCTGTGCTCTCTTACTGGTTGCCGCAGGCCGGCACGGTGGTGGTCGTGTCCAGCCAGGGCAGGTCGTGGCCCATCCGGTCCCGCTTGGTGCGCAGGTAGCGGAGGTTGTGCTCGCCGGCGCTCACCGGCATCGGCACACGGGCCTTGACCGTGATGCCGTGGCGGACGAGCGCGTCGGTCTTGTCGGGGTTGTTGGTCAGCAGGCGGACGCCGCGTACGCCGAGGTCGGCGAGGATCTGGGCGCCGGCCGCGTAGTCGCGGGCGTCGGCGGGCAGGCCGAGTTCGAGGTTGGCGTCGAGCGTGTCGCGGCCGCGCTCCTGGAGTTCGTAGGCGCGCAGCTTGGACATCAGGCCGATGCCGCGGCCCTCGTGTCCGCGCAGGTAGACGACCACTCCGCGGCCCTCGGACTGGATGCGGGCCAGGGAGGCGTCGAGCTGGGGGCCGCAGTCGCAGCGGGCCGAGCCGAAGACGTCGCCGGTGAGGCATTCGGAGTGGACGCGGACCAGGACGTCCTGGCCGTCGCCGATGTCGCCGTGCACCAGGGCGACGTGCTCGACGCCGTCGACGGTGGAGCGGTAGCCGTAGGCGGTGAAGGTGCCGTGGGCGGTGGGCAGTTGGGTCTTCGCCTCGCGGCGGACGGTGGGTTCGCTGCTGCGGCGGTAGGCGATCAGGTCCTCGATGGAGATGATCGTCAGGCCGTGCTTGCGGGCGAAGGGGACCAGCTCGGGCAGGCGCAGCATGCGGCCGTCCTCGCCGGCGATCTCGACGATGGCGCCGGCCGGGCGCAGGCCCGCGAGGCGGGCGAGGTCGACGGCTGCCTCGGTGTGGCCGTTGCGGGTGAGGACGCCGCCGGCCCGGGCGCGCAGCGGGAAGATGTGGCCGGGGCGGACGAAGTCGTCGGGCCCGGACACGCCGTCGGCGAGCAGGCGGAGCGTGGTGGCGCGGTCGGAGGCGGAGATGCCGGTGCTCACGCCGTGGGCGGCGGAGGCGTCGACGGAGACCGTGAAGGCGGTCTTCATCGACTCGGTGTTGTCGTCGACCATCTGCGGCAGGCGCAGCCGGTCCAGTTCGTCGCCCTCCATGGGGGCGCAGATCAGGCCGCGGCACTCGCTCATCATGAAGGCGACGATCTCGGGGGTGGCCTTCTCGGCGGCGATGACGAGGTCGCCCTCGTTCTCCCGGTCCTCGTCGTCGACGACCACGACCGGGCGGCCCGCCGCGATGTCGGCGATGGCCTGCTCGACGGGGTCGAGCGCGAGGTCCTCGAACTCACCGTCGGTGCTGTACAGGATCGGTGCCGTGCTCATGCCGGCGCTCCTTCCAGGGTGGGCTGTGCTGCCGCGCGCGAGCGCAGCCACCAGTCGCGCAGGCCCCACAGGACGAGCGCGCCGTAGATGACGTAGACGAAGCCGGAGAAGGCGTAGCCGTTGGCGAAGTTGAGGGGGACGCCGACGAGGTCGACGAGGAGCCAGGCGAACCAGAACTCGACCATGCCGCGGGCCTGGGCGTACATCGCGACGATCGTGCCGACGAAGATGTAGGCGTCCGGCCAGGGGTCCCAGGACAGGGTGGGGTAGGCCTTGAAGAGCAGGGCCACCGCGACCGTGCCGGCGGCGGCCGCGGCGGCCATCGCGGCGCGCTCGCGCCAGGTGGCGAACCGTACGGCGATGTGGCCGTCCTCGCCCTGGCCCTTGCCGCGCTGCCACTGCCACCAGCCGTAGAGGGCGACGACCATGACGACGGCCTGCTTGCCCGCGCTGCCGGTGAGGTGGCCGAAGAAGGCGCCGAAGAGGATGAGGCCGGCCAGGAACTGCACGGGCCAGGTCCAGATGGAGCGCCGCCAGCCGAGGGCGAGGGCGGCCAGGCCGAAGAGGTTGCCTACCATGTCGGACCAGAGGATGTGCTGGCCGAAGAGGACGAACGCCTCGGAGTTCAGCTCGTTCACCGGGTCACCCCTTGCGCGCCGTCGGCCGCGCCCTGCGCACGGTCGCCCAGCATCCGCTCGACGTACTTGGCGATGACGTCGACCTCGAGGTTGACCGGGTCGCCGGGCTGCTTGTGGCCGAGCGTGGTCAGGTCGAGGGTGGTGGGGATGAGGCTGACGGTGAAGTAGTCGGGGCCGGCGTCGACGACGGTGAGGCTGATGCCGTCGACGGTGATGGAGCCCTTCTCGACGACGTACCGGGTGAGGTCCGCGGGGAGGGAGATCTTCACGATCTCCCAGTGCTCGGACGGCTTCCGCTCCAGGATGTCGCCGGTGCCGTCGACGTGGCCCTGGACGATGTGCCCGCCGAGGCGTTCGCCGACGGCCATGGGGCGTTCGAGGTTGACCCGGGAGCCGGCCTTCAGGGCGCCGAGGCTGGAGCGGTTCAGGGTCTCGGCCATGACGTCGGCGGTGAACTCGTCGCCCTCGTGGTCGACGACCGTGAGGCAGACGCCGTTGACGGCGATGGAGTCGCCGTGTTTCGCGCCTTGGGTGACGACGGGGCCGCGCAGGCGGAAGCGACAGGCGTCGTCGAGGGTCTCGACGGCGGTGACCTCGCCCAGCTCTTCGACGATTCCGGTGAACACTTCCCGGGTCCTCCTGCCTCTTCGGGCACGGACTCCGGGGCTGTCGATGACGACAGAAGGTACGAGCGGGAACACCGGGGACGACGCCGGATGGAGTCCGCCCTCAGGACGGACCACTGGGCGGCGCACACGGATGCCCGCTCGCCGCGCACTGCCTCCCATCCGGACTTTAACCGTCGGTCCAGGAATTTCACCTGGTCAACCGGCCGCTGGAGGCGACCGGGTCGCGGACTGTAACCGCCGGTTCGGACTTTCACCGACCCCGGAGTGCGCTGCTACTGGTACAGGGCCAGTGTGCCACGCCTCATCGGCGTCCAGACCGGCGATGCGTGTGGGGTGCCTCACAGAACGTGTCATGTCCCTTCCCCAGCGCGACAGGGCCGCCCAACTTCCGCGCGGGGGTCCGGCCTTGACGGCTCGGCATTGGTACGCACCTATTGACGCTGTGGTCTAGTCCTTTCTAGGGTCGGCGCAACCCGCAACCCGCAACCCGCAACCCGCAGACCGGCCCGGCGGCGGTGACGACGGCCCTTGCCCGCCGTCGGGCCTTCCCACGCCCGCACCTCAGGACGGCGGAAGCGCCCGATCCCGAGGGCGGAAGAGTTCCTCCTGGGCGCGCTCCCGTGCCGTCAGCAGCGCGCCGCGCAGCACCGCGCCGCCGCCCAGAGTGGTCGAGCGCACCTCGGTGGGCAGGGGCGTCATCCGGGCGAGACGGTCCCGCACCCGCGCGGCGAGTGGCTCGCCCCCGGCCCGGCCGACCTCGCCGCCGAGCACCACGCACCCGGGGTCCAGGATCGCGACGACCGCCGCGAGGCCGACGGCGAGACGGTCGGCCAGGGCGTCGAGGAAACGGCCGGCGGAGGACTCGGGCGCCACCACGGCACCCCCCGCCTCCCGCACCCGGCCCACCGCCGCCTCCACCACACCGACGGCCGCCCGCACCACGCCCACCGCCGACGGCCCCTCCCCCCGCGCCGGTGACATCCCGTAGCGCGCCGCGAGGTCCACGACCGCGGCCGCCGAGGCCAGGGAGTGGAAGCCGCCGGCGCAGTCCGTCGCCGACGGCAGGGCCGCCGTGCCCGGGACGGGAAGGAAGCCGATCTCGCCGGTGCCGCCGGAGGCACCGCGCCGCAGCGCGCCGTCGAGGACCACGGCCGCTCCGGTGCCGTGGCCCAGCCAGAGCAGCACGAACGTGTCGCGGTCCCGGGCCGCTCCCTCGCGTTGTTCGGCCAGTGCGGCGAGGTTGGTCTCGTTCTCGACGCTGACGCGGGCCTCGGGCAGCCGCTCCTGGAGGGCGGCGACCAGGCGGCGGTGCCAGGCCGGCAGTCCGCCGGAGTCGCGGAGTTCGCCGCTGGCCGGGTCGATCAGGCCGGGCGCGCCGATGCCGACGGTGTGCAGCCGGTCGGCACCGGCCTCCTTCACCACGCGCTCGACCAGCGCGACCGCCTGCTCCACGGCCGGGCCCGTCCCCATGTCTCCGTCGATCGGCACCGAGGCCTCGGCCAGCACCCGGCCCACCAGGTCGGCGACGGCCACGGCGACGCCCTCGGTGCGCACGTCCAGGGCGGCGAGGTGCGCCCGGTCGGCGACGATGCCGTAGAGCTTGGCGTTGGGGCCGCGCCGCTGCTCGCCGGACTCGCCGACCACCGCGATCAGGCCGGCGGCCGTGAGGCGTTCGACGAGATCGGCGACGGTCGGCCGGGACAGGCCGGTCAGCTGCTTCAACCGCCCTGCCGTGAGCGGGCCTTCCTGCTGGAGCAGGCCCAGGGCGAGCCGGTCGTTGATGGCCCGGGCGGTGCTCGGGGATGCGGGCATGCCGGGATCCTCCCAGATCGGCGGGGCGCGCGGACGGCCTGACCGGATCGCCGGGGCGCACGGACGGGCCGACCGTTTGCCCTCTTATCTATCAGGCAGGGTTCCTGATAATTTACGCCCGCGCGACGTGCGCGAGGCAGAGACCTGGAGGGGGACCGCAGAATGGGCAACGTGGTCGACGATCTGCGCGAGGTGAAGCGGTCCCGGTACGCCGTGGCCGCCGTCTTCGCCGTGCACGGCGCCGTGACCGGCTCGTTCGCCACCCGCGTGCCGTGGATCCAGGACCACGCGGGCGTCAGCGCCGGGCAGTTGGGCATCGCCCTGGCCTTCCCCGCGCTCGGCGCGTCCGTCGCGATGCCGCTCGCCGGCAGCGTCAGTCACCGCTTCGGGGCCCGCAACGCGCTGCGCGGACTGATCGCGCTGTGGACGCTGTCGCTGGTCCTGCCCGCCCTCTCCCCCAACCTGCTCACGCTCTGCCTGGCCCTGTTCACCTACGGCGCGACGGCGGGCATGGCGGACGTCGCGATGAACGCGCTGGGGGTGGAGGTCGAGAACCGCCTCCACCGGTCGATCATGTCGGGCCTGCACGGCATGTGGAGTGCGGGCGCCCTGGTCGGCTCGGCGGCCGGCACGCTCGCCGCGCACCTCGGCTCGGACGCCCGGCTGCACCACGCCCTGGCCGCCGCGGTCCTCACCGTGATCGGCGTGCTGGCCTGCCGGTGGGTGCTCGACCTGCAGCCCGCCGAGGACGAGGAGCCGCCGCCGAGGTTCGCGCTGCCGCCCCGGTCGGCCCTGCTCATCGGCGCGATCGGGTTCTGCGCGGTCTTCGCGGAGGGCGCGAGCCTGGACTGGTCCGCGGTCTACCTGCGCGAGCAGCTGGAGACCTCGGCCGGTCTCGCGGCGGCGTGCACCACGGGCTTCACGCTCACCATGGCGGTCGCCCGGATCGCCGGCGACAAGATCGTGGACCGCTTCGGCGCGGTGCGGACCGTGCGGGTGAGCGGTGTGCTCGCCGTCCTCGGCGGACTGCTCATTGTGGTCGCCGAGCAGCCCGCCGTGGCCATGAGCGGATTCGCGCTGATGGGGCTGGGCATCGCGGTTGTCGTGCCGCTGTGCTTCGCGGCGGCGGGCCGCAGCGGCTCCAACCCGAGCCTGGCCATCGCGGGCGTCGCGACCATCACCTACACCTCGGGCCTGATCGCGCCGAGCGCGATCGGCATGCTGGCGCAGGCGACCAGCCTCATGGTGTCGTTCTGCCTGGTGACAGCGCTGTCGTGCGGCCTGGTGGCGTTCGCCGGTGTGCTCCGCCCCGGCGAACGGACGAAGATCGGCCGACGGGACGCGGTGGTTCCCGACCGGCGGCCCTGAAGCCGCCGCACGGCCTGGTACAGGGCCGGGCGCGCCCGACGCCCGCACCGTCGGCGACGCTCAGCCGTTCACCATGATCGGCGAGTCGGGTGGGCCGTCCCTCAACAAGGGCGGCAGCAGTTCCGGCAGCTCGGCCGGCCTCAGCACATCCGAGGTCGTGACCAGTTCCGCCGCGGTCCACCAGCGGTGCCCCGTGATCGCGGCCTTCTCGATCTCCTCGAACGCCGAGGTGTCGACCTCGAACGCATGCACCCGGGCCATGTAGTAACGCTGGCGAACCTCGTAGGCCACGCCGCCCCGGACCGTTGTCCACGGACGCCCTCGCCATATCTCCGGCCCCAGCGAGACATGCGTCAACCCGGTTTCCTCCCGCAACTCCCGCAGGGCTGCCTGTTCATGGCTCTCGCCCGGTAGAAGTCCGCCTCCAGGGGTGAACCAGCGGACGGAACCGTCGTCCTTGTTCCTGGCTGAGAACAGCAACAGCCGATCGGCGTCGTCCAGCAACACCACGCGCGCGCTCGGGCGCGGCACCAGCCTTCCCTCCGGCATCACCACCTCGTCAGGTTAGAGCCACGCCAGGCGACCGCCCACCGGAGGGGCGCCCGGGTCGGCACTGACGTGTGCGGAACACCTCCGGTCATCCCTGACAATGGTCCGGACATAAACAGTCCCACGACGAAAGCGACACCCGATGGATCTCGGCGTCCGCTGGAAAGTTCACGGCGACGGACGCAGCCCGGCGCCCGGCGCGGTGGTCCGCCCCGACGAGCGGCTCTCCTGGCCCCGTACGGCCGGGCTCGGCGCCCAGCACGTGGTGGCGATGTTCGGGGCGTCGTTCGTGGCCCCGGTCCTGATGGGCCTGGACCCGAACCTGGCGATCATGATGTCGGGTGTCGCCACCGTCGTGTTCCTGCTGGCCACCCGTGGCCGCGTGCCCAGCTACCTGGGCTGCTCGCTCTCGTTCGTCGGTGTGGCGGCGGTCATCCGCGCCCAGGGCGGCAGCAGTGCGACCGTGACCGGCGCGGTCTTCGTCGTCGGCGCCGCGCTGTTCCTGGTGGGGCTCGCCGTGCGGCGGTTCGGGGCGCGGATCATCCATGCCGCGATGCCGCCGATCGTGACCGGCGCGGTGGTGATGCTGATCGGCTTCAACCTCGCGCCGGTGACGGCCTCGACGTACTGGCCGCAGGACCAGTGGACGGCCCTGCTGGTGATGCTGTTCACCGGGCTCGCCGTGGTGTGCCTGCGCGGTTTCTGGTCCCGGATCGCCATCTTCCTGGGGCTGATCTTCGGCTACGGCGTCTCCTGGGTGTTCGACCAGGTCTTCGGCAAGATCCACTCGGTGGACGCGAGCGGCAGGCTGACCGACCACTGGCGTCTGGACCTGTCCGGCGTGGGCCAGGCCGACTGGATCGGACTGCCGACCCTGCACGGCCCGTCGTTCGAGTGGTCGGCGATCCTGGTCGCCCTGCCGGTCGTCATCGCGCTCGTCGCGGAGAACGCCGGGCACGTGAAGGCGGTCGGCGAGATGACCGGCGACCCGCTGGACGACAAGCTCGGCACGGCGATCGCGGCCGACGGCGTCGGCTCGATGCTGTCCACGGCGGTCGGCGGCCCGCCCAACACCACGTACTCCGAGAACATCGGCGTGATGGCCGCGACCCGCGTCTACTCGACGGCCGCCTACTGGGCCGCCGCCGGTTTCGCCCTGCTCTTCGGCGTCTGCCCGAAGTTCGGCGCGGTCGTCGCCGCGATCCCGGGCGGGGTGCTCGGCGGCATCACCGTCATCCTGTACGGCATGATCGGCCTGCTCGGCGCGCAGATCTGGATCAACGCCGGGGTGGACCTGCGCAATCCGCTGAACCTGGTCCCCGCGGCGGCGGGCATCATCATCGGCGTCGGCAACGTCACCCTGAAGTTCACGGACACGTTCTCGCTGAGCGGCATCGCCCTCGGCACGCTCGTCGTCATCACCGGCTACCACGCCCTGCGGGCCTTCGCCCCGGCCCACCTGAAGACGCAGCAGCCGCTGCTGGACGAGGGCACCAGCTCCTACGACGACGCCAAGTCGTAGGCGTAGGACGCCGTGAACGTCCCCGGGCGGCCCTTGCAGCCGTCCGACTCCCCCGGCAGCTTCACCCACAGGTAGGCGTCGATCCGGGGCTCGCCGGTGCCGAGGGTGGGTGTCCGGCCGAGCTTGCGGCCCGCCGGGTCGCACCACTGGCCGTCGGCCGGGGCGCCGTTGCCGTTGCGGCTGGTGTCGATGACGGCACCCAGGCTCGCCGGGCCGCCGAGGGCGTCCAGGACCCGCCGGTCGTAGGCGACCTCGTCGGCCGTGGTGTGGAAGTTGGAGACGTTGCTGAAGACGCCGTCGGAGGACTCGGGCGAGGCGGCACCGGCCTGCCGCAGCCACGCCGCCTGCTTGCCGGGCGCGTTCCACCCCGAGTGCCCCGCGTCGAAGTACACGCGGGCCCGGGGATTGGCGCCCTTCAGGACGCGTCCGGCCCGGGCCAGGGAGGCGAAGCGGTCCGCGCGCTCGCCCGCGGAGAGGCACTCGGCCTGGGCGACCGAGTCCGGCTCCAGGACGACGATGACCTCTCCGGAGCCCAGCCCGGCCGCGAACCGGTCGATCCACGCGTCGTAGGCGTCCAGGTCGGGGGCACCGCCCTGGGAGTGGCCGCCGCAGTCCCGGCCGGGGATCGCGTACGGCACGAGGACGGGCACCCGGCCCTGGGCGGCCGCGCCCGACGTGACCGCGGCGACCCGGGCGGTGAGCGTGTCCGGGGCGTACTCGGCGAACCAGACGGCGGCCGGCCGGTCGGCGATCCGGGACGCGATGACCGCGTGACGGGGATCGCCGGCATTGGCCCGGACCCAGTCCAGCACCTGGGAGTCCGGGTGGCGGTAGAGCCGTGTGGCCACCGTCGCGGTCCGCTCCCGCTTCGGCTCGGTCCTCGACGGCGACGGCGTGGAGCTCGGCGTCCTGCGCGGCGACGCGGAGGGCGAGGGCGAAGGGGACTCGGCGGCGGCTGTCGGGGACGCCGACGGCACGGCGGGCAGGGGCGCCAGGCGGGGCGAGGCGGACACCTCGGGGCGCCGGGCCTGGTCCGCGCCACGTCCGCCCTCGAACGCGGAGAGGACCCCCGCGACCGCACCGGCCGCGACCACGACGGAGGCCGCCACGACCATCGCGCCGCGCCGGGCGGCACGCCTGCGCTCGGCCCTGCGGGCGGCCAGGCGCTGGGCACGTAAGCCTGACACGGTGCTGCTCCCCCTCCCCCTGCGGCGGGCGGCGTTCCCCCGTTCCGGGGAAGCACCGGGCCCGCCGGTACTCCCGCCAGCCTAGAGCTGGGACTCTGCCCGCATGCCGCGATGCGAACAAGTCCCCCCAGCCGTGGACACACCGGTCGACGCCGTCATCTCCCGTATGCGCGCCCTCGGTGCGGCCCTGCACCCCCGGGACGGGGTGGCGGTCTTCAACCGCGTCTACCTGGCGGTGACACAGGCGGTGGACCGGCACGTCGACAGCGGGCGGTTCGCGGACCCGCGGGCCGCGATCACGCTGGACGTACGGTTCGCCGAGCGGTACCTGCACGCCGTCGAGGCGGCGGCGCGGGACCGGCGCGCACCGGCCTGCTGGCGGCCGCTGTTCCAGCTCCGCCGCCATCCCGGGGTACGCCCGTTGCAGTTCGCGCTGGCGGGCATCAACGCGCACATCGGGCACGATCTCGCGCTGGCCGTCGTGGACACCTGCCGTACGCTCGACTGCGCTCCCACCGACCTGGAGGACGAGTTCGACGCGGTGGGAGATCTCCTCGTCTCGCTGGAGGAGCGCATCCGCGAAGATCTGATGCCGGGCCCCGATCTCCTCCAGATCGCCGACCCGCTGACCCACCTGCTCGGCTCCTGGAGCCTGGAGCGGGCCCGCGACGCGGCCTGGACGGCGTCCCGCGCCCTGTGGGCCCTGCGCGGACTCCCCGACATCGCCGGGGAGTTCACGGAACACCTGGACACGGCGGTGGGCCTGGCGGGACGCATGCTGCTCACACCGTTGCGGGGGTGATCCAACTCGGCGCCGCAGACGTCGACTTGGGGGCGCGGCCCTGGTGACAGGATCGTTCACTACGCTGTGCGCGCATGGTCGGATTACGCGCGTGGGCGACTCGCCGGCGCAGCTCGGTACTCCTGGTCCTCGACGCCCTGGGCGGCGTTTCCTGGGTGGCGCTCGGGCTCCTGCTCGCCGTCGCCTGGGGGAGTTTCGTCGGGTTCGCCACGCGAGGCTGGAACGAGGACCGGCCCGGTGGTGACGCGATGGCACCGGCGCCCCCGTACGACGCCTTCGAGGAGATCGAGCAGGCGCGTCGCCGGCTCTTCGACGCCACGGTCGTGCACACGAACCCGCGAGCCCTGAGGCTGGTGGCGGACGCTCCGCCGCGCCGGTTCCGGGTGGAGATCCGGGGCGCCCGGCCCCGGCCCGCTCCCGGCGAGTCCCACACGGTCGTCAGAGCGGGTACGCAGATGGGCGTGAAGCTGCACTGCACCGGTGCCGGTGTGCGGTGCACGCCCCTGTCGTCGGAACGACAGTACGTCCTGACCCGCGAGGACGTCGCCGTCTGGGTGTGGGAGGTGCAGGCCGAGCGTGCGGGGACATTCGGCATCGCGCTCACGATCACCTCCTACCTCCGCGACAGCGACTCGGTGCTGGCGGAGAAGCTGTCTCCGGCCTGGACGGTGCGGGCGGTGGAGCCGCCCGAGGACGACGACTGGCTCACCTGGGCCAGGGACCTGTGGCGGCGGGTGGCCGACGCGATCACCGGCCTGGGCGGACTCGCCGTGTCCGTGAGCGCCATCGCCGCGGTGGCCGCGATGGTCGTCCGCCGCAGGCTTCCGGCCCTCGGCCCGGAGGACGAGGATGCCGTCGAGTCCGTAGGCGGTGCCGTCCCGGACCCGCGGCCACGACCGGTGCGGCGGGTCCGGTCGCGTCCAGGGCGGGCCGTCGCGGCGCGGAACCTGCGGTACGCCAGGCGGATCAGGCCCCGGGCCGGGCCGCGGACGTGACGGCCTGGCCGTGCGGCCCGGCCGTGGGACCCGGCCATACGGCCCGGGCGCCCGGTCAGTCCTCCGGATCAGTCCTCCGGCAGCTCCACCGGCGCGATCTCGTCGTACACGTCGCCCGGGCCCGGGTTGGTCGGGTCGGTCGTGCCGCCGAGGTGGTGCATGACGCCCCAGACCGCGTTGAGGGCGGTCTGGATCGCGCCCTCGGCCCAGCCGGCCGTCCAGGAGATGTCGTCGCCGGCGAGGAAGATGCCGCGCTTGTCCTCGGGCAGCCGGTCCTGCATGAAGTGCGTGAACAGGCGCCGCTGGTAGCGGTAGTGGCCGGGCAGGTTCGCCTTGAACGCGCCCATGAAGTAGGGCTCGTTCTCCCAGGAGACCGTCACCGGGTTGCCGATGATGTGCCCCCGGATGTCGACCTTGGGATAGATCTCGCCGAGCGACTTCAGCATGACCTCCATCCGCTCGTTCGCGGACAGCGGCAGCCACTTCAGGCTGTCGTCGCACCAGGTGTACGACAGGCAGATCACGGCGGGCTTGTCCGGGCCGTCGTCGAGGAGGTAGGTGCCGCGGGTCATGCGGTCGGTGAGCGTCATCGACATGACGTCCCGGCCGGTCTCCTCGTCCTTGTCCAGCCAGAACGGCCGGTCCACCGGCACGAACAGCTTGGAACTCTCCATGTAGTGGGTGCGCTCGATGGCCGTCCAGTGGTCGATCGGGAAGAGCGAGTCGTCGCAGTCGATCTTCGACAGCAGCATCCAGGACTGGGCGGTGAAGATCGCCGCCTGGTAGGTGCGGATGTCGCCGCGGGCGTCGGTCACCGTGATGCGGTTGCCGGCCGTGCGGTGCAGCCGGGTCACCGCCGGGCGGGGCTCGCGGCCCTCGTGCAGGCTCGCCAGCGAGGTCCCCTGCGCCCAGTGGACGATCTTCTGCGGCTCGCGCTCCCACAGGCGCAGCGGCAGCTGCTGCGAGCCGCCGACGATGCCGCGGTGGTGGTCGTCGGCCTCGGTGTAGACGACCCGCAGGATCTCCAGGATGGAGTTCGGGAAGTCGGTGTCCCAGCCGCCGGTGCCGAAGCCGACCTGGCCGAAGATCTCCCGGTGCCGGAACGACTTGAACGCCTCGGAGTCGCACAGGAAGCCGTAGAAGGTCTGGTTGTCGAGCTTCTCGACGAGCCGGGACCAGATCTCACGGATGCGCGGGACGTCCCGCTCGCGCAGGGCGCGGTTCATGTCGGAGAAGTCGGCGCCCTCCTCCAGGCAGCGATTCCAGGCCTCGGCGACGTCCCGGTAGACCTGGGGCAGGTCGTCGATGGTCTCGGCGTAGTGCGACTCGCCCTTGAGGTCGACGACGGTCGACGGGGTCGCCTCGGCCAGCGGGTTGGGGAACGGCCGGGTCTCCAGGCCCACCAGGTCGATGTAGTGCTGCAGGGCCGTGGAGGACGGCGGGAAGCGCATGGCGCCCATCTCGGCGGTGAGGGAGTCGTCGCACCCGTCGAAGCCGACCGTGCGCAGCCGCCCGCCGATCCGGTCGGCCTCGTAGACGACCGGCTTGAGGCCCATCTTCATGAGCTCGTACGCGGCGACGATGCCGGACAGGCCGCCGCCGATGACCGCGACCTCCGTGCCGTGCTCGGTCGCGGGTATCTGGCCGAGGCCCGCCGGGTGGGCGAGGAAGTCGTCGTAGGCGTACGGGAAGTCCGGGCCGAACATGGTGATCGGCGGCTGCTGCGCGTCTGCGTGCTCGACGGCGTTGGGCACGGTGGACGTCATGGGGTACGGACTCCTTGCACGAAGTGACGGGGGAAGCTCAGGGGGTTGTCAGACCAGCGACCCGTACAGGCCGGGGCGCCGGTCCCGCAGATACGGGTTGTTCTCGCGCGACGCGGCGAGGAAGGCCGGGTCGACGTCGGCCAGGACGAGGTCCTCGCCCCGCCCGGCCCGGGTCCGGGCGATGCCGTCGGGCCCGGCGAGCGTGGACAGGCCCACGAACTCGAACTCGCCCTCGCGGCCGGCCCGGTTGACGTACGCGACGTACATCTGGCTCTCGAAGGCCCGCACCGGGATCATCGACTCGGCGACGAACTGGAACGGGTGCATCTGCGCGGTCGGGACGACCAGCAGGTCCGTGCCGGCGAGGGCGTGGGCGCGGACGTTCTCCGGGAACTCCACGTCGTAGCAGATGAGGATCCCGACGCGCAGTCCGTCGATCTCCGCCTGGACGACCTGCCGCTCCCCGGGCGTGAAGTGGTCGCGCTCGAAGCAGCCGAAGAGGTGGGTCTTGCGGTAGTTCGCGAGCCGGGTGCCGTCGGCGGAGATCAGCTGGGCGGAGTTGAACACCGTCTCGCCGGCCCGCTCGGGGTAGCCGTAGGCGATCGCCAGGCCGTGGCGCGTCGCGATCTCGGCGATCGCGTCCGCGCAGTCGCCGTCGGCGGGCTCGGCGAGCCGGCCGATGTCGTCGCCGATCGCGTACCCGGTCAGGAACATCTCCGCCGTGATCAGCAGCCCGGCGCCCGCGGCGGCGGCCCGGCCCGCGGCCTCGTCGAGGACCTTGAGGTTCTCGACGGTCGAGCCGGGTCGGCCGGAGCTCTGGAGCAGGGCGGTGCGCATGCGTGTTCCTCACCGGTACGCGGGGGTTTCGGGGGCCTGATAGACGGTACGGTCGGCGGCTTCCGCCGGACAAGGAGCAGCCGTTGCGCGTCCGTGAGCGGATCATTGCGTCCGTCGGCGGGTCGGCGGCGATTCGTTGCGGGTATGGTCCGGTCCTCCCCCGGGGGCAGGTGGAGCGGTGGTTCCCCGCCGGGCGGCGGAGGCGGGGTCCCGTCTGCGGTGCGATGTGGCGGGGGGCCGGTCCCGGGAGAGTGGTGAGCGTTCGGAACACAGCGATCACCTGCGGAAAGGACCGCCATGAACCGCCGTACGAAGACCGCCGTGCTCGGTGCCGCGTTACTGCTCTGTGCCACCGCCGCGGCGGGCGCGGCCACCGCCTCCGCCCCCGAGGAGGGGCAGCGCGAGGCCGGCGCCACCGCTCCCGGCGGGGGGCAGCGCGAGGCCGCCGCCCTCACCGGGAAGGCCAAGCTGTACCGGTCGGCCGGGGACGACATCACCTTCTCCTTCGACGCGCACCTGGCGCCCGAGCACCGGCTCGACCCGATGAAGGCCACCGGCACCTTCGAGTGGAGCCACTACCTGAACGGCAAGGGCGCCTGGGCGAAGGCGAAGGTGGACTGTCTGGTCACCGGCGGAAAGGTGGCCGTCGTCTCCGGTGTCATCACCTCCTCCGACCTGCCCGGTGCGAAGGGCAAGCGCGTCGGCATCACCGTGCAGGACATCGGCCGGCACGACCGGCTCGGCTACAGCTGGGCCACGACCGGCACCCCGGTCGCCACGAAGGACCTGCCCAAGTGCGTCAGCTCGGCGCCCTTCGAGAAGGTCCAGAAGGGCACCGGCGACTTCGCGGTCACTCCTTGGCAGCCTCCGCTCTAGCGGGTGCGGGCCCGGCCGCCAGCAGCAGGGCGGTCACCAGGTACGGCACCGCGCACCACGCGAAGGCGGTGCCGTGCCCCGCCGCCGTGCCGAGCACCGCGTAGCCGCCGTACACGGCGATGGTCGCCAGGTCGGTGCCCAGCCCGGCGACCGAGGTGAGGGTGGCCCGGCCCGGGTCGTCGATGCGCCGCTGGAGCCGTGCGTCGGCCAGTACGGTCGCCGCCTGGAACCCGCCGAAGGCGATCGCCACCAGGGCGATGCCGGCCGGGGTGCCCGAGCCGGCGCCCAGGGCCAGGGCGACGGCCGCGCCCGCGAGCAGCGCCGCGAGGCCCCGCGGGCCCAGGCGTTCGCCCGCCCCGGCCAGCAGGCCACCGGCGGTGGCGCCCGCCCAGATCAGCAGGAGCAGGCAGGGCACGAGCGCGTCGGACACGCCGGTGTCGCGCACCAGCAGCGGCGTGTACTCGTCCAGGGCGCCCCAGACGGCGGTGACGGCCGGGACGAGCAGCAGCGCGCCGCGTACGGACCGGTCGGCCCGGGCCACGGCGAGCCCGGCCCTCAGGGTCGCGGTCCAGCCGTCGTGCCCGGCCGCCGGGGTGCGGTGTTCAGGGAAGCGGGTGGCCGTCGCCGCGCCCAGCAGGCACACCAGCACGCTCGCGGCACCGACGGCGGTGTGGCCGCCCCGGGCCATGACCGGTCCGGCCAGGGCCATCGCCGCCATGGTGGCGACCAGCCCGGCCGCGCGGGCCCGGCCCATGACGTGGGCGTAGCGGCCGGCCGCGCCGAGCCGCTCCAGTTCGTCGTAGACCAGTGCCTCACGCGCGCCGGAGACCAGGGCGCCGCCGGCGCCCCACAGCACGAAGCCGAACGCGAAGGCGCCGTACGACGGCAGGAGCGTCCACAGGGCGAAGCCGGCCGCGGTGAGCAGCGGGCCCAGGCAGAGCAGCAGCCGGCGGGAGGAGGCGTCGGCCCAGGCGCCGGAGGGGACCTCCAGGGCCACGCCGGTGACCGACCAGAGGACGAACAGGGAGGAGATCTGCCAGACCGACAGGCCGGTGTCGCTGAACAGCAGCGCGTACACCGGGTAGAGCAGGACGAAGTCTTCGAGGAACGCGTAGCCGTACAGCGTGCTCGTCAGCCGGCGGACACCGGTCGCGGGCACGGGTGAGAGAGTCATGAGGCCTTCCCGAGGGGGCGGTTCGGACACCGGACGTGCGGGACGTACGGCGGCCGAGGCGGTCCTCGGGAGGCACTGCGGGTGGATCAATGTCGCCAGGTCATGGCACCGATGGTAGGCCGGTGCGGCGGATCGCGCCGCCGGGTTGTGCGGTCGGTGCCGGCGTTGCGCGGGCGATCCCGGCGTTACCGTCCCCGCATCACGTCGGCGACCCCGACGAAAAGCGCCGCAGCAGCGGCGAGAGCACCAGCACGGATTTGGTCCGCTCGACGAACGGCTCCCCGGCGATCCGCTCCAGGACCCGTTCGAAGTGCCGCATGTCGGAGGCGAAGACCTGGGCGATCGCGTCCGCGTCCCCGGTGACGGTGGACGCGGCCACGACCTCCTGGTAGCGCTCCAGGCCCCGCTGGATGGTCTCCGGGGAGGTGTTGCCGCGGCAGTAGATCTCGACGAACCCCTCGGTCTCCCAGCCGAGGGCGCCCGGGTCCACGCGTACGGTGAAGCCGGTGATGGCTCCGGTGGCCCGCAGCCGGTCCACGCGCCGTTTCACGGCGGGCGCGGACAGGCCGACGATGTGGCCGATGTCGGCGTAGGAGCGACGGGCGTCCTCGGCGAGGGCGTGCACGATGCGTTCGTCGAGATCGTTCAGCACTGTGGGTAGTTCACTTCTCGGATGGTGCGAGTCGGGAACGGCGGTAGCCGTACACGAAGTAGAACACGAGCCCGGCGGCCATCCAGACACCGAAGACCACCCAGGTCACGGTCGACAGGCTGCCCATCATCCAGATGCAGAAGCCGAAGCCGAGCGCGGGCAGGACCGGCGAGAGCGGCACGCGGAAGGTGCGGGGCATGTCCGGCCGGATCCGGCGCAGCACCACGACGGCCACGTTGACCAGCGCGAAGGCGAACAGGGTGCCGATGCTGGTGGCGTCGGCGAGCTGCCCGAGCGGGATCGCGGCGGCCAGGACACCGCAGAACAGGGAGACGATCAGCGTGTTGGCGCGGGGCGTGCCGGTCTTCGGGTGGACCTTGGCGAACACCTTGGGCACCAGCCCGTCGCGGGACATGGCGAACAGGACGCGGGTCTGGCCGTAGAGCACGGTCAGGACGACGCTCGCGATGGCGATGACCGCGCAGAACGCCAGCAGGGTGCCCCAGAACGTCTGCCCGGTGACCTCGCGCATGATCTGGGCGAGGGCGGCCTCGGAGTCGGTGAAGTTCTCCCAGGGCTTGGCGCCGACGGCGACGGCCGCCACGAGGACGTAGAGCGCGGTGACGATGACCAGCGACAGCATGATCGCGCGCGGCAGGTCGCGCTGCGCGTTCTTCGCCTCCTCGCCGGCCGTGGAGGCGGCGTCGAAGCCGATGTAGGAGAAGAACAGCGTGGCACCGGCGGCGCTGACCCCGGCCATGCCGAGCGGCATGAAGTTCTCGTAGTTGCCGGAGCGGAAGCCCTGCACGCCGATGGCGCAGAACAGCACCAGCGCGCCGATCTTCACGATGACCATCACGGTGTTGGCGCGGGCGGACTCGCGGGCACCGCCCAGCAGGAACGCCATCGCGAGGAGCACGACGATCAGCGCGGGCAGGTTGAAGACGCCGCCGTCACCGGGCGGCGCGGACAGGGCGGCCGGGATGGTGACGCCTATGGTCCCGTCGAGCAGCTCGTTGAGGTACTCGCCCCAGCCGACCGCGACGGCGGCGACCGACACGCCGTACTCCAGGACCAGGCACCAGCCGCAGACCCAGGCGATCAGCTCGCCCATCGTTGCGTACGCATACGAGTACGAGGAGCCGGAGACGGGGATGGTGCCGGCCAGCTCGGCGTAGGACAGGGCCGAGAAGAGGGCGGTGAGGCCCGCGATGACGAAGGAGAGCGTGACGGCCGGGCCCGCCTTCGGGACGGCCTCGCCGAGGACGACGAAGATGCCGGTGCCGAGGGTGGCACCGATGCTGATCATGGTGAGCTGCCACAGCCCGAGAGTGCGCCGCAGCGACCCTCCCTCGCCCTGGCCACCCTCTGCGACCAGGCGTTCCACGGGCTTGCGGCGCATGAGGCGCGCGCCGAAGCCCGGGGACGAGGGGGTGGCCGTCTGGCCTGGGTTCTGCGGGGGTGCGCCTTGGTCGAGCACGCGCTGGCTCCTTCATCGCTGCCGGTCAGGGCGGCAGGGACCGCAGGCACCCTTGAGCAGGGACCCGCCGAGCGGAGTCCCCGCCACGCCACGTACGAGGCGACAGCCTACGAGGAACGGCGTTGCTGTCGAAATGCAGCAACCTTGCGTGTACACGCAAGATCATTGCGTGCATGCGGGCTGACCGGAGGTTCGTTGCACCGCCGTTTTCGACTGTTGCGCGAGCAGACGCGTACGGCCCCCGCTTCTCCCTGCGGGGCAGGTCGAACGGGGGCCGTACGAAAGGGCGTTGGGCGGGCGTGGGCCGGGTCAGCTCCAGCTGGCGTGCAGCGGCTTGCCCTCGGCGTAGCCGGCGGCGCTCTGGATGCCGACGATGGCCTTCTCGGCGAACTCCTCCAGGGAGCCGGCGCCGGCGTAGGTGCAGGAGGAGCGGACGCCCGCGATGATCGAGTCGATCAGGTCCTCCACGCCGGGGCGGGCCGGGTCGAGGAACATGCGCGAGGTGGAGATGCCCTCCTCGAACAGGGCCTTGCGGGCCCGGTCGTACGCCGACTCCTCCGAGGTGCGGTTGCGCACGGCACGGGCGGAGGCCATGCCGAACGACTCCTTGTATGCGCGGCCCTGCGCGTCGTGCTGGAGGTCGCCCGGGGACTCGTAGGTGCCCGCGAACCAGGAGCCGATCATCACGTTGGACGCGCCGGCCGCGAGGGCCATGGCCACGTCGCGGGGGTGGCGGACGCCGCCGTCGGCCCACACGTGCTTGCCGTACTTCCTCGCCTCGGCGGCGCACTCCAGGACGGCGGAGAACTGCGGCCGGCCGACGCCGGTCATCATGCGCGTGGTGCACATGGCGCCCGGTCCGACACCGACCTTGACGATGTCGGCGCCCGCCTCGATGAGGTCGCGCACGCCCGCCGCGGCGACCACGTTGCCCGCGACGATCGGCACCTGCGGGTCGAGGTCGCGCACCAGCTTCAGGGCGCTGATCATCGACTCCTGGTGGCCGTGCGCGGTGTCGATGACGAGCGTGTCGACGCCCGCGTCCAGCAGCTGCTGGGCCTTGCCCGCGACGTCGCCGTTGATGCCGACGGCGGCGGCGATCCGCAGCCGTCCCCGCGCGTCGGTGGCCGGCTTGTACAGCGTGGCGCGCAGGGCTCCCTTGCGGGTGAGGATGCCGGCGAGCGTGCCGTCCCCGTTGACCGCGGGGGCGTAGCGGCGGTTGGCGTGGTCGAGCGTGTCGAAGGCCTCGCCCGGGTCCATGTCCGCGTCGATGAGCAGCAGGTCCCGGGACATCACCTCGGAGAGCTGCGTGAAGCGGTCGACGCCGGACAGGTCGGAGTCGGTGACCACGCCGACCGGCTTGTGGTCCTCGTCGACGACGACGCCGGCGTTGTGCGCCCGCTTGGGCAGCAGGGCCAGGGCGTCCGCGACCGTCTGGTGCGGGGACAGGATGATCGGGGTGTCCAGCACCAGATGGCGGCTCTTCACCCAGGAGACGACGTCGGTGACCACGTCGATCGGGATGTCCTGCGGTATCACCACCAGGCCGCCGCGGCGGGCCACGGTCTCGGCCATGCGGCGCCCGGCGATGGCGGTCATGTTGGCGACGACGAGCGGGATGGTGGTGCCCGTGCCGTCCGGGGCGCTGAGGTCGACGCCCTGCCGCGAGCCGACCGCGGAGCGGCTCGGCACCATGAAGACGTCGTCGTACGTCAGGTCGTACCCGGGCTGGATGTCATTGAGGAAACGCACGTGCTGCACATCCCAGTCGATCAGAGGTGACCCCCCGACCGGCCGGCCAGGGGGAAAAGAGCACGTACTTCATTCTCCCATGCCGGGTGCGCGGATAGCCCCCAGCAGATCATCCAGGCTGGTCAGGGGGCCGTTCGGAGGATTCTCCAAGGCCGAGGGTGACGAAGAGGCCGGGGCCCCGGTCCGTCGCCTCGGCGAAGATCTCCTCGGCGACCTGCCACTCCTCGGGCCGCGCCTCGGCGTACGCCCGCCAGCCCCGGACGACGACCAGCAGCCCCCGGTCCTCGGCGCCCTCGGGCCAGAGGGCGGGGTCGGCCAGGCAGTCGGCGAGAGCGTCCCAGTTGCGGCCGAACCACTCGGGCAGGGGCAGGTCACGGGCGCAGCGGTCCATGAGGCCCGCCTTGTCCGTGACCCCTTCGAGGTCCAGGACGACCACGATCCGGCCCGCCGGGTCGTGCACCCCGTGCGTCTGACCGACCACGCGTCAGACTCCGTCCGGGTCGGCGCGGTTGAGCGCGGACTTCGGGGCCGGGCCCGCCGTCATGAGGTAGTCCGCGGCCGACGTGTCCGTCACCAGGCTGGTGACGAGCCCGGAGCGCAGCACCGCGTCGATGGCGGGCCCCTTGCGCTGCCCGCCCGCGATCGCGACGACCTCGGGGATGCGGCGGAGCTGGTCGGCCTTGACGGTGATGCACCGCTCGCCCAGGTCCCGGCCGACCCGGCGGCCGTCGGAGTCGAAGAGGTGCGCGGACATCTCGGCGGCGACACCGAGGGAGGCGTAGTGGGCGCGCTCCTCCTCGGTCAGCATGTCGTGCACCGTGGAGATGCCCGGCTCCCAGGACCCGATGGAGACGCAGGCGACGGTGACCTTGTCGAAGTGCTCGAAGGCCCGGGCGATGCCCGTCTGGTTGCGCAGCGCCGTGGCCGTGGCCGCGTCGGGCAGCAGCATCGGCGCGTAGATGGGGTGGGCGTCCCCGCCGGACACCTGGGCGGCCCGGCGGACGGCCTCGACCGAGCCGCGCTCGGCGGTCCCGGCGTCGTAGACACCCGTCAGCTGCACCACCGTGCAGGGCGGCAGCCGGTCGAGCGCCGCCGCCATGTGGATGGTGGAGCGGCCCCAGGCCAGGCCCAGCACATCACCTTCGTTGACCAGTTCGCCGAGCAGGTCGGCGGCCACCTCTCCCAGGTTCTCGGGGTCGGGCGTCTCCTCGGCCTCGGCCGGGGACTCGACCACGACGGCGTGCCTGAGGCCGTAGCGGGCGCGGAGCGCGTCCGAGCGCTCGGCGTCCAGCTCGGCGGGCACGCGGATCTCGATGCGTACGAGATCCCGTTCGAGGGCGGTCTCCAGGACCCGGGCCACCTTGAAGCGGCTGACGCCGAACTCCTCGGCGATCTGGATCTTGGACTTGCCCTCGAGGTAGAAGCGGCGGGCCATGGCCGCCGCCTGCACCAGCTCAGCGGGTCCCATCCGCATGGCTGACCGGCCCGCCGACATACCCGACACGGCGATCTCCTCACTGCTGTTCACACTCTGGATTCGCCGTTCATCCTTGCAGATCCGGCGCGGATGATCAGCCCTGATGAGAGCCGTTCACTTTGCTGTGGCTCAGTGGTCGCAGGCCCAGGAGGCCTTCGCCGTCGTCGCCTCCGCCTGGGTGCGTAGTGCACGTACCGCCTCTGCCGGGTCGTTTGCCCCGTAGACCGCCGATCCGGCCACGAAGACGTCGGCTCCGGCGTCGGCGCACCGCTCGATCGTGGAAGCGGAAACTCCGCCGTCGACCTGGAGCCAGAGCTCCAGTCCGTGCTTGCTGATCAACTCGCGGGTACGGCGGATCTTCGGAAGCATGATGTCGAGGAAGGCCTGTCCCCCGAAGCCCGGTTCGACCGTCATGATCAGCAGCATGTCGAGCTCGGGGAGCAGGTCCTCGTACGGCTCGATGGGGGTCGCGGGCTTCAGGGCCATGGAGGCCCGGGCGCCCTTGGCGCGGATCTCCCGGGCGAGCCGGACCGGGGCGGCGGCCGCCTCGACGTGGAAGGTGACGGAACCGGCCCCCGCTTCCACGTACTGGGGCGCCCACCGATCGGGGGCCTCGATCATCAGATGGCAGTCCAGCGGAGTGTCCGTCGCACGGGCGAGCGACTCTACGACCGGCACGCCGAGCGTGAGGTTCGGGACGAAATGGTTGTCCATGACGTCGACGTGGAGCCAGTCGGCTCCCTCCACGGCCTTCGCCTCGTCCGCGAGGCGGGCGAAGTCGGCGGAGAGGATGCTGGGGTTGATCTGCACGGCCATGCACTAAGCCTGCCATGCCCTCCGGGGGTTGTGGGCATCGGTCCCGGGTCGCTGAGGGGGTTGCCATGAAACAGGGCGTCGCGCATCTCGTCTGCGGGCGGCGGGCCAAGTGGCTGGTGCTGGTGCTGTGGGTGGTGGTGCTGGTCGTCGCGGCGCCGGTCGCCATGAAGCTGACCGACGCCCAGGACAACGACGCGGCGTCCTGGCTGCCGGGTTCCGCCGAGTCGACGCAGGTCCTGCAGGAGTCGGAGGACTTCCGGCCGGAGCAGATCCCCGCCGTGGTGATCTACGCGCGGGAGAGCGGCCTGACGGCGCGGGACCGGGCGGAGATCGCCGAGGACGTCACGCAGCTCAAGCAGCTGCGTGACCACGGCATCATCGGTGAGCAGACCCGGGGCCCGGTGTTCGACCGGCAGGCCGATCCGCGGGCGGCGCAGGTGTTCGTGCCGATCACGATGGACGAGAAGGGCTGGGAGCGGATCTCGCCCGCCGTCGACTCCATCCGGGACGACGTCGGGGAGGGCGACGGCGGGCCGGCCGTGCACATCACCGGCCCCGGCGGCACGTCCGCGGACTTCGCGGAGGGCTTCGAGGGCATCGACTCGACCCTGCTGTTCTCGGCGATGGCCGTCGTCATCGTCATGCTGCTGATCACCTACCGCAGCCTGACCCTGCTGCTGGTGCCCCTGGTCGCGGTGGTCTGCGCGCTGTTCGCCTCCCAGGCGCTCATCTACCTGCTTGCCGAGCACGCGGGCCTGACGGTCAACGGCCAGAGCGCCGGCATCCTCACGGTGCTCGTGTTCGGCGCGGGGACGGACTACGCCCTGCTCCTGGTCGCCCGCTACCGGGAGGAGCTGCGCCGGCACGAGGACCGGCACGAGGCGATGGCACTGGCGCTGCACCGCGCCGGCCCGGCGGTGCTGGCCTCCGGCGCGACGGTCGTGCTGAGCATGCTGGTGCTGCTGACCGCCGAGATGAACTCGACGAGCGGCCTGGGACCGGTCGCCGCGATCGGCGTCGCCGTCGCCCTGCTGGCGATGATGACCCTGTTCCCAGCCCTCCTGGTGATCTTCGGCCGGTGGATCTTCTGGCCGGTGATCCCGCGCCTCGGCTCCCCCGAGCCGACCGAGCGCGGCATGTGGGCGCGCATGGGCCGCCGCATCGCCCACCGGCCGCGGATGACCTGGGCCGTGACGGCACTGGTCCTGGCGGTCTGCTCACTGGGTCTGATCCAGCTGCGCGCGGAGGGCATCGGCAACGCGGACGCGTTCACCGGGAAACCGGACTCGATCACCGGCCAGGAGGTGTCGGCACGCTACTTCCCGGCGGGCAGCGGCGATCCCCTGGTCATCGTCAGCAACCAGGCGCAGGCCGAGCGGGTGGGCCGCGCGGTCGCCGCCACGCCGGGCGTGGTCCCGCAGTCCCTCGGGCTGCCGCCCGGCACGAAACCGGCCTTCGAGGGCAGGGTGCTGTTCGAGGCCACCATGACCGCCCCGGCGGACAGCGAGGCCGCCAAGCAGACGGTGGAGCGGGTCCGGGACGCGGTGCACGCGGTGCCGGACGCCGACGCCCGGGTGGGCGGCGGTACGGCGGCCCTGCTGGACATGGACGAGGCGACCACGCACGACAACGTGCTGATCATCCCGCTGGTGCTGGTGGTCGTGCTGCTGATCCTGTGCGTGCTGCTGCGCGCCCTGATCGCCCCACTGCTGCTGATCGGGACGGTGATCCTGTCGTTCGCGGCGGCGCTCGGCATCAGCGCGCTCGCCTTCCGGTACGTCTTCGACTACGCGGGCGAGACGACGGACTTCCCGCTGTTCGTGTTCGTCTTCCTGGTGGCGCTGGGCATCGACTACAACATCTTCCTCACCACACGTATCCGCGAGGAGGCGATCCGCCAGGGCACCAGACCGGGCGTGGTCACCGGGCTGGCCGCCACCGGCGCGGTCATCACCTCGGCGGGCCTGGTCCTGGCCGGCACCTTCGCCGCCCTCGGCACCCTCCCGATGGTCGCCTTCGCCGAGATCGGCTTCGCGGTCGCCCTCGGCGTGCTCCTGGACACCTTCGTGGTGCGCTCGGTCCTGGTGACGTCGCTGTTCCTGGACGTGGGCCCGAAGGTGTGGTGGCCGCACCGGCTGGCGCGCGAGGACGGGGGCGCGGCGCCCCGGGAGAGCGTCGCGGCGGGGGTCAGCCGGTCCGGCGAATGAGCGCCAGGTACATCGCGTCGGTCCCGTGCAGATGCGGCCACAGCTGCACGTCGGGCCCGTCACCCAGGTCCGGTACGCCGGGCAGCAGCGGCCGGGCGTCGAGGAGGTCGCTGTCCGGGTACTGCTTGAGGACGTCGGCGACGACGGCCCGGGTCTCGGCCAGGTGCGGCGAGCAGGTCGCGTAGCCGACGACACCGCCGACCCGGACCGACTCCAGGGCGGTCCGCAGCAGGCCGCGCTGGAGCGGCGCGAAGCCCTCCAGGTCCTCCGGCCGGCGTCGCCAGCGCGCCTCGGGACGGCGCCGCAGGGCACCGAGCCCGGTGCACGGCACGTCGACCAGCACCCGGTCGAAGCTGCCCGGCCGCCAGGCCGGACGGGTCCCGTCCGCGGCGATCACCTGGTACGGCCCCGGGTTGCCCTCCAGCGCGCGGGCCACGAGCCCGGCACGGTGGGTCTGCTTCTCCGAGGCGACGAGGGCGGCGCCCCGCTGCGCCGCGAGCGCGCCGAGCAGCGCGGCCTTGCCTCCGGGGCCCGCGCACCCGTCCAGCCACCGCCGGTCGGGCCCGTCCAGGGGCGCGTTGGCGAGGGCGATCGCCACGAGCTGGCTGCCCTCGTCCTGCACGCCCGCACGCCCGTCCCGCACGGCCTCGATGGCGCCCGGCTCACCGCCCTCGGCCAGCCGCACGGCGTACGGCGACCAGTGCCCGGCCACGGCGGCGTCCTCCCCGAGCAGTTCCTCGGTGCTCGCCCTGCCGGGCCGGGCCACCAGGGTCACCTCGGGCCGCTCGTTGTCGGCGCGCAGCAGCTCCTCGATGCCGGCGCGCCCGCCGCCGAGGGAGTCCCACAGCGCGGACACGACCCAGCGCGGGTGCGAGTGGACCACGGCGAGATGGTCCTCGGGGTCCTCGTCGTAGGGCGGCGCGACGCGCTCCAGCCAGCCGTCCAGATCGTCCTGGGCGACCTTGCGCAGCACGGCGTTGACGAACTTGGCCCGCCCGTCGCCCAGTACGACCCGGGCGAGCTCGACGGTGGCGGACACGGCCGCGTGGGTGGGGATGCGCGTCCCGAGCAGTTGGTGCGCGCCGAGGCTCAGCACGTCCAGCACCGGCGGATCGACCTCGCCGAGCGGCCGGTCGACACACCGCGCGAGGACCGCGTCGTAGGTGCCCTGCCGCCGCAGCGTGCCGTACACCAGCTCGGTGGCGAGCGCCGCGTCGCGGGCGTCGAACGCCTCGGGGCCCTCCTTCTCCCGCGCCTTGCGCAGCAGCGGCGGCAGCACGAGGTTGGCGTAGGCGTCCCGCTCGTCCACGGCCCTCAGCGCCTCGAAGGCGAGGATGCGGACGGGGTCCTTCTTGGGCCGACGGTAGGGCTTGCCGGACGGGCGGGGCCGACGGGGCTGGTCGCTCACGAAAAAGGTGCTCCGGGTGTGAGATGAAGTGCGCCCTCCAGCCTACGCCGCGACACGGTGCGAGCCGGGGCCAGGTGGGCGGGACGGCAGGACACGCGGGATGGGGCGGGCCGGGTCGGCCGGCTGCCCCGGGGTGCGGCGAGCCGCGTCGGCCGCTGCCCCCGGACGGGCTGGGACGAGTCGCATCGGCCAGCTACCCCCGGGGCGGGACGAGTCGCATCGGCCAGCTACCC
>NZ_JBEYZD010000018.1:97652-144266 GCF_040645895.1 Streptomyces olindensis
CCCCGAGGCGGGACGAGTCGCATCGGCCAGCTACCCCCGAGGCGGGACGAGTCGCATCGGCCAGCTACCCCCGAGGCGGGACGAGTCGCATCGGCCAGCTACCCCCGAGGCGGGACGAGTCGCATCGGCCGGCTACCCCGCGGCGGGTCAGCTCCCGAGTCGCTCCCCTTCGGAGATCCGCACCCCGCGCGCCCAGTCCGCCGCCCGCATCGGCTTCTTGCCCTGCGCCTGCACCCACAGCAGCTCGACCCCGTAGGAGCCGGTGCCGACGTACACGTTGTTCTTCCCGGCCGCGATCTGCCCCGGGGCGAGGTCCGTCCGCTCGGGCACGGGGGTGACCTGGATGAGCTTGAGCCGCTCACCGCGGAACGTGGTCCAGGCGCCGGGCGCCGGCGTACAGCCCCGCACCACCCGGTCGACGCGCAGTGCGGGAGCGTTGCAGTCGACGCGAGCGTCCTCGACGTTGACCTTGGGGGCCAGGGTGACCCCCTCGGCAGGCTGCGGCACGGCCTTGAGGGTGCCGTCCTCGATCCCGTCCATGGTGGCCGCGAGCAGCCCGGCACCGGCGAAGGCGAGCCGCGTCAGCAGGTCGCCGCTGGTGTCGGTGGGCCGGATCTCCTCGGTCACCGTCCCGTACACCGGGCCGGAGTCGAGCCCCTCCTCGATCAGGAAGGTGGAGGCCCCGGTGATCTCGTCGCCGGCCATGATGGCGTGCTGCACGGGCGCGGCGCCCCGCCAGGCGGGCAGCAGGGAGAAGTGCAGATTGACCCAGCCGTGCGCGGGGACGTCGAGGGCGACCCGGGGCAGCAGCGCGCCGTAGGCGACGACGGGGCAGCAGTCCGGCCCGATCTCCCGCAGCCGCTCCAGGAATTCGGGGTCCTTCGGCTTCGCGGGCTTCAGCACCTCGATGCCGGCCTCCTCCGCCCGCTCGGCGACGGGCGACGCGACGAGCCTGCGCCCGCGCCCGGCCGGCGCGTCGGGCCGCGTGACGACGGCGGCCACCTCGTGCCGCCCGGAGGCGAGCAGAGCGTCCAGAGCGGGAACGGCGACCTCGGGTGTACCGGCGAAGACGAGCTTCATGGGGTGGTGGCGGCCTCTCGGGCGGGGGTCGATGACGGGCAGCACACAAGTCTATGAGCCGTGGGGCGGGAAGCCGCCGACGGCGCCCAGCCCCCACGGGAGAGCTGAGCCTCTCGGCCAACAGTTACGGGCGGTGCGCGGGTGGGAGACAAGAGCCGAAGGCCGTAGGCCGAGGCGCACACCCCGCGCAAACGGGCGCACGCATATGCCCCCACGCCCCCACACCGTGACCCGCGGAGCGAATCCGCGTTGGTCAAGACAGAGTTGACCACTTCGGGCCGCGATCGCGGCCCATTCCTTTCAACGCCGGTTCGAGAGGCTTGTTCATGGCCGACCACGCAACCCACGACGCCCAGGCTCGGGCCAGCCTGCACTTGCTGGTGCGGGACATCGAGCGGGTCCGCCGGCAGGTGGACGCACTGCGCACGCTCACCGCCCAGCTGGGCAACGTCTACCGCCCGCGCCGCTCCGGCCCCTCCACGGGCTTCGTCGTCTACGGGCGCGCCCCCGCTCCGACCGTCCGTCTCGCCCAGGAGCTGCGGGACAGTGTCGAGACCCTGGTCACGGCGGCCGTGGACTTCGACCGCTCACTCGGTTTCTCGTGGGACGCGGTGGGCTCCGCTCTCGGAGTCACCAAACAGGCGGTGCACCGCCGTTACGGCGCCCGCCGTGCCACGGCCCAGTCGCCCGCGGCCGAGCCGGAGCGCACGCCGGAGCCGTCCGGCACGCGCACGGTCAGTGTGAACACCGGCCTCCCCACGGTGCCGACGGTCCCCGCGGCCCGCTCCATGCCCACACAGCCGACGGCAGGCAGCCCGGTCCTCCGCGACGAGGCAAGGCCGACGGCCTTCCCGGGCCCGCGCAACGGCTGACCCTCCCTCGCTCCGCCCTCCTGGAACCACGTTTCCGGGAGGGCGGCGGCATCTCCGGGGCCACGCTGGTACCGGGCAAGGGCCACCGTTCGCACCCGTGCGACACCCACCGGCATCAGCGCCCCCCACCGGCCCCGGCAGCGCCCCTCACCCGATATCCGCCGGGTCGATCCGCACCCAGACCCCGGAACCGCCCCCGCCCCCACTCCCCCGGGCCATCCGTGCGGCCTGCGCGGCCTTCAGCGCGGCGGCCAGGGCCGCGCCCTTGCCCGGCGGCACCCGCAGCAACGCCCGCTCCCACTGCTCCCCGGGCGGCGGCGCCCCCGCCCGCCTCGGCCGCCCCGGAGGGGGAACGGGCAGCGGCACGGGCCCCAGCACCTCGGCCTCCGGCGGCATTTCGGCCGTACGGAGGAAGTCGGCCACCGCCTCAGCCGGTCCCGACACGGCCGCCATCCGCGACACCGGCGGAAACCCCAGCTCGGCCCGCTCCGCCAGCTCGCGCACCGCGTGTCCGACGGGATCCCACCGCACGAGCGCCTGCACGGGCCGCAGCGTCGGCTCGGCGACGACCACCACCGTGCCGCCGGCCGACTGCGGCCGGACCAGGGACGCGGCCGCGATCCACCGCCGCAACGCGTCCTCCCCCGCCCGCAGATCCGGCCGCCCGAGCATGGCCCACCCGTCCAGCAGCAGCGCCGCCGCGTAACCGCCCTCGGCGACGGGCTCCGCCCCCGGCGTACTCACGACGAGCGCGGGTGCTCCCGGCACCGTGTCGAGCACGTGTTCACGCCCCGAGGTCCGCACCGGCACGGCGGGAAAGGCCCGTCCGAGTTCCTCGGCGGTCCGCCGCGCCCCCACGACCGAGGCCCGCAGCCGGAAGGACCCGCACTCCGGGCAGTGCCAGCCGCTCTCCTCACGCCCGCACCAGCCGCAGCACAGGGCACCGCCGTCCCGCGTCTCCAACGGCCCCGAGCAGTGCCGGCACCGCGCCGGCGCACGGCAGCCGGCGCACGCCATGCGCGGCACGTACCCCCGCCGGGGCACCTGCACCAGCACCGGCCCCTGCCGCAGACCGTCCCTGACGGCCTGCCAGGCGAGGCTCGGCAGCCGGGCGGCGCGAGCGGCCTCGTCCCGGGCGAGGTCCCCGTCCCCGACGGTCCGTACGAGCGGAGCGGCCCCGCGCACCTGCTCCCGCCCGGCGACGAGCGGCCGCGCCCATCCGCTCTCCACGAGCTGAGCGGCCTCCACCGTGCAGGACCAGCTCCCCAGCAGGAAGCCGCACTTGTCCTGGGCGGCGCGCAGCAGGAGCACCTCGCGGGCGTGCGGCTGCGGGGCGTGCTGCTCGCTGTGGCTGTCGTCCCCGTCGTCCCAGAGGGCGACCAGTCCGAGGTCCTGGACCGGCGCGAACATCGCGGCCCGGGTCCCGATCACGGCCCGGACGGATCCCCGCCGCACCGCGAGCCACTGCGCGTACCGCTTCTCGGGCCCTGCGTCGGCGGTGAGCACCGCGTGCCGCCCCTCCCCCAGCAGGGCCGTCAGCGCGGCGTCGGCCCGCGCGACCGCGCGCCCGTCGGGCAGGACGACGAGCGCCCCACGGCCGGAGGCCAGCGTCGCCGCGACGGCCCGGGCCAGCTCCTCGCTCCACTGCGGCCCGGGCAGCGCGTTCCACACGGCCCGGGGCGCGCCGCCGGAGGCCAGTGACTCCAGGAAGGCCGCACCCCGCTCGTACCGCTGCCAGGACCCCGGCTCCGGTGCCGGGGGCGGCGGCAGGGGCGCGGGCGACGGGCGCTGCTCGGCCCGGGCGTTGCGCGGGGGCACGGCGAGCTGCAGGACGTCGGCGAGGCTGCCCGCGTACCGGTCGGCGACCGCCCGGGCCAGCCCCAGCAGCTCCTCGCTCAGCACCGGCTCGGGCGAGACGACCTGGGCGAGGGCGGCCAGCGGCCCGGAGTAGTCGGACTCGGGCAGCCGCTCGACGAGGAAGCCGTCGATCAGCCCGCCGCCCTCGCGACGGCCCTCCCGCACCCGGTGCCGCCCGGCCCCGAACCGCACCCGGACCCGCACGCCCGGCTGGGCCTGAGCGTCCAGCTCCTCCGGGACGGCGTAGTCGAAGTACCGGTCGAGATGCAGCACGCCCTTGTCGACGAGCACCCGCGCCACGGGCAGCTCCTTGGCGAGCGCGGCCCCCCGCCACGTCCGCGGCTTGGCCCGGGGCGTGTTCGCCTTCCGCACACTCTCCCGGATGAGCGCGAGCTGCTCCGGCGGCGCACCCTCGCCACCGCCACCCGCCTGTTCGTTCTCGCTGCTCACGCTTGCATTCTTACCAAACACCACTGACATCCGGCGGCGCCCGGGAGGGGCCCGGGACACGGCGAAGGCCCGGCTCCCGAAAGGGAACCGGGCCTCAATCCTCGGGGCTCGTTACAGCCCCGCCGCCTTGCGCAGCGCGTCCACGCGGTCCGTGCGCTCCCAGGTGAAGTCGGGGAGCTCGCGGCCGAAGTGGCCGTACGCCGCCGTCTGGGAGTAGATCGGGCGGAGCAGGTCGAGGTCGCGGATGATGGCGGCCGGGCGGAGGTCGAAGACCTCGTCGATCGCCTTCTCGATCCGGTCCGTGTCGATCTTGGCGGTGCCGAAGGTCTCGACGAACAGACCGACCGGCTCGGCCTTGCCGATCGCGTACGCGACCTGGACCTCGCAGCGGGTGGCGAGACCCGCGGCGACCACGTTCTTGGCGACCCAGCGCATCGCGTACGCCGCCGAGCGGTCGACCTTGGACGGGTCCTTGCCGGAGAAGGCGCCGCCGCCGTGGCGGGCCATGCCGCCGTAGGTGTCGATGATGATCTTGCGGCCGGTCAGGCCGGCGTCGCCCATCGGGCCGCCGATCTCGAAGCGGCCGGTGGGGTTCACCAGCAGACGGTAGTTCTCCGTGTCGAGCTTGATGCCGTCGTCCAGGAGGGCCTTCAGCTCCGGCTCGACCACGAACTCCTTGATGTCCGGCGCCAGGAGCGAGTCCAGGTCGATGTCGGACGCGTGCTGGGAGGAGACGACGACGGTGTCCAGGCGGACCGCCTTGTCGCCGTCGTACTCGATGGTGACCTGGGTCTTGCCGTCCGGCCGGAGGTAGGGGATCGTGCCGTTCTTGCGCACGTCGGACAGGCGCTTCGACAGGCGGTGAGCCAGGAAGATCGGCAGCGGCATCAGCGTCGGCGTCTCGTCCGTCGCGTAGCCGAACATCAGGCCCTGGTCGCCCGCGCCCTGCTTGTCGAGCTCGTCCTCGTCGCCCTCGACACGGTTCTCGTACGCCGTGTCCACGCCCTGGGCGATGTCGGGCGACTGGGCGCCGATCGACACCGAGACGCCGCAGGAGGCGCCGTCGAAGCCCTTCTTGGAGGAGTCGTAGCCGATTTCGAGGATCTTGTTCCGGACCAGCGTCGCGATGTCCGCGTACGTCTTGGTCGTGACCTCGCCGGCCACGTGCACCAGGCCGGTCGTGATCAGGGTCTCGACGGCGACCCGGGAGGACGGGTCTTCGCGCAGGAGCGCGTCGAGAATGGTGTCGCTGATCTGGTCAGCGATCTTGTCGGGGTGACCCTCGGTCACGGACTCCGAGGTGAACAGGCGACGGGACACAACGCTCCCTGTGGTTGCAGCGGCTGCTGGCTGATCATTGGCGGACGGCGGGGGCTGCACCCGGCGCCGTCCGTGGAACAGTTTATCGGTCACGCTTCGGCCACGGTCCCCCTGTCTCGCCACTCGGGAGTGCTGTGACCTGCGGCACGGGCATTCTGCCCAATGCCGAGCGGCGTTGGCCAGAGGCGCCACGCCTCGATCGGCCGGGTTTGATCGGCTTCGAGGGCGACTGGAGCATCAGCGGAGGCGCTCGGTGACCAGGTCCCACACGGTTTCGGCCAGGGCCTCCTTGGGGCCGTGCGGCACCGCCGTCTCACTGCCGTCGGCGCCGAGCACGACCGCCTCGTTCTCCTCGGAACCGAAGGTCTTGCGCTCGCCCACCTCGTTCACCACCAGCAGATCGCACCCCTTGCGCTTCAGCTTGGCGCGGCCGTTGGCGAGGACGTCGTCCGTCTCCGCGGCGAAGCCGACGACCACCTGCCCGGCGCGTGACCGGTCGGCGGAGACCTCCGCGAGGATGTCCGGATTCCGCACCAGGGTGATCGGCTCCGGCTCCTGGTCGTCCTTCTTCTTGATCTTCCCGGCCGCGTACGTCGCCGGGCGGAAGTCCGCCACCGCCGCCGCCATCACCACGGCGTCGGCGTCGGCGGCGGCCTTCAGCACCGCCTCGCGCAGCTGCACGGCCGTGCCGACCGGGACGACGTCCACGCCCGCCGGGTCGGGCAGGGTGCTGTTGGCCGCGATCAGCGTGACCCTGGCGCCGCGGGCGGCCGCCGTGCGGGCGAGGGCGTAGCCCTGCTTGCCGGAGGAGCGGTTGCCGAGGAACCGGACGGGGTCCAGGGGCTCGCGGGTGCCCCCGGCGCTGATGACGACGTGCCGCCCCTTGAGGTCCGGCTCCCGGACGCCCCGGGCCAGGACCCGGCGGCAGACCTCGAAGATCTCGGCCGGGTCGGGCAGCCGGCCCTTGCCGGTGTCGACGCCCGTGAGGCGGCCCACGGCGGGCTCGATGACGAGGGCGCCGCGGCGGCGCAGCGTCGCCACGTTCTCCTGGGTGGCCGGGTGCTCCCACATCTCCGTGTGCATGGCGGGGGCGAAGACGACCGGGCAGCGGGCGGTGAGCAGGGTGTTGGTGAGGAGGTCGTCGGCGATGCCGTGGGCCGCCTTGGCGAGCATGTCGGCGGTGGCCGGGGCGACGACGACCAGGTCGGCGTGCTGTCCGATGCGGACGTGCGGCACCTCGTGCACGTCGTCCCAGACCTCGGTGGAGACCGGGTTCCCGGAGAGCGCGGACCAGGTGGCGGCGCCGACGAACTGCAGCGCGGAGGCCGTGGGCACCACGCGCACGTCGTGGCCCGACTCCGTCAGCCGCCGCAGCAGCTCACAGGCCTTGTACGCGGCGATGCCGCCGCTGACCCCCAGAACGACCTTCGGCTTGTCCACGTCTCTCCCCGTCTCTCCCCGGACTCGGCGACCCGGACCTCGGCGCCCGGCACACCGTACGACTCCATGACACACCACAGGCCCGGCAGTCGGCCTGCCGGGCCTGTGGAAAAGTCAGCATCAAGCTGCAAATACTACTTACTGCGCCGGGCCCTCGACGGCCTCGGACGTCAGGAGCCCCGCGTTGATCTCGCGGAGGGCGATCGAGAGCGGCTTCTCGTGGACGTGGGTGTCGACGAGAGGACCGACGTACTCGAGGAGACCCTCGCCGAGCTGCGAGTAGTACGCGTTGATCTGGCGGGCCCGCTTGGCCGCGTAGATCACGAGGCTGTACTTCGAGTCGGTGGCCTCGAGGAGCTCGTCGATCGGCGGGTTGATGATGCCCTCGGGCGCGGAGATGGAAGAGGACACGCTCTACCTTCCGATGGATGGGAAAGATTCTGTCGGGGTGATCAGCGAGGACCGGATCGATCAGCGATGGTCACACGACGTTCATCAAGGCTAGCAGCTCGCGCGCCACGTCCTCGACGGAGGTGTTGACCAGCGTCGTGTCGAACTCCGGCTCGGCGGCCAACTCGATCTTGGCGGCCTCGAGCCTGCGCTCGATCACCTCGGGCGGTTCGGTGCCCCGCCCGGTCAGTCTGCGCACCAGCTCCTCCCAGGAGGGGGGAGCCAGGAACACCAGCTGGGCCTCGGGCATCGACTCCCGGACCAGGCGGGCGCCCTGCAGGTCGATCTCGAGGAGTACGGGCTCGCCCTTCTCCAGGCGCTCCTGCACGGCCGCACGCGGCGTGCCGTAGCGGTTGCCGGCGAACTCGGCCCACTCCAGCAGTTCGCCGTTGGCGATCAGCTTGTCCATCTCGTCGTCGGTGACGAAGAAGTAGTGGACTCCGTGCTGCTCGCCGGGGCGGGGCTTGCGGGTCGTCGCCGACACGGAGAGCCAGACCTCGGGATGTTCCTTGCGCATATGGGCGACGACCGTGCTCTTGCCGACCCCTGAGGGGCCGGAGAGCACGGTCAGCCGCGGACGTGCGTCCGGGGGTACGGGGGACGTCCCCCGGGGTGTTACTGCCATGCAGCGATTATCCAGCAATCCCGGAGTGCCCGGGACTCGCTTCCCCGGAGTGCCCGGTTCAGGAGCCGGTGCTGCCGAACTCGCGCTCCAGGGAGGCGATCTGGTTGGAACCGAGGCCGCGCACGCGGCGGCTCTCGGAGATACCGAGTCGCTCCATGATCTGCTTGGCGCGGACCTTGCCCACGCCCGGCAGGGACTCAAGAAGGGCGGAGACCTTCATCTTGCCGATGACGTCGTTCTCCTGGCCCTGCTTGATGACCTCGTGGAGGGAGGCGCCGGAGTGCTTGAGTCGATTCTTGACCTCGGCCCGCTCCCGGCGAGCCGCGGCGGCCTTTTCGAGCGCGGCTGCGCGCTGTTCAGGGGTAAGGGGCGGAAGAGCCACGCCTACGTCACCTCGGATGTCGAACTGTCGGATACGGACCGGTGAGGAACCTAGTCGCCCCACACCTGGGGAGCCACGAGCAACACGCTTGCCCGTTCACTCTCGTCGGAGACTAGCGGGCAAGTCCGCCAGAGTCAGCGAGAACAGCGGAAAAGTCCTGGTCAGCCTTCATCTGAACGGACATTTAGGACATACTGCCCCGGATTTGAGGATGTATTCAGACTCAAGCGGGCCCCGGACCACTCATCGGAGGTCTCGGGAAGAGGTCAGGACGCCGCCACGGTGTGACGGATCTCCTCCGCGAAGCGTTCCGCCGCGTCACGCAGAGCGACCGCGTCGGGACCGTGGCGTAGCACTCCCCGGCTGACGTTCGGCACGACGTTGCGCACGGCGGCGCCGAAGACCCGGGGAAGATCGGCCGGCGTGGCCCCCTGGGCGCCGATGCCGGGCGCGAGGAGCGGGCCGTTGATGTCGAGGTCGTAGGTCGACAGATCACCCAGGGTGGCGCCGACGACCGCGCCGAAGGACCCCAGGGGCTCCTCCCCCGCGTTCTCGGCGGCGAGGTGGGCGAGCATCGTCGCTCCGACGTTCCGGCCGTCGGCGCGCACGGCGTGCTGGACCTCGCCGCCCTCCGGGTTGGACGTCAGCGCCAGCACGAACAGCCCCGCGCCGCTCTCCCGGGCCAGCGCGACGGCCGGGCTGAGCGAGCCGTAGCCGAGGTACGGCGAGACCGTGAGCGCGTCGGAGAACAGCGGCGCGTCCTTGTGCAGGAAGGACTCGGCGTAGGCGGCCATGGTCGAGCCGATGTCGCCGCGCTTGGCGTCCATCACGACCAGGGCGCCGGCCGCCCGGGCCTCGGCGACGGACTTCTCCAGCACGGCGAGCCCGCGCGAGCCGAAGCGCTCGAAGAACGCGCTCTGCGGCTTGAGCACGGCGACCCGGTCGGCCACGGCCTCGACGACCGTGCGGCTGAACCGCTCCAGGCCCGCCACGTCGTCGTTCAGGCCCCACTCGGCGAGCAGGGAGGCGTGCGGGTCGATGCCGACGCACAGCGGGCCGCGCTCGTCCATCGCCCGGCGCAGGCGGGCGCCGAAGGGTTCGAGACCACTCATGCCGTCTTCCTCACGTCGGCGCCCACCGCGTCGGCGAGCGTGGCGTACGGGCTGGTGCGCAGGCGCGCGGCGAGCCCCTTGTGGATCGCGCGGGCGTAGAAGGGCCCCTCGTAGACGAAGGCGCTGTAGCCCTGGACCAGCGTGGCACCGGCCAGGATGCGCTGCCAGGCGTCCTCGGCGTTCTCCACGCCCCCGACGCCCACCAGGGTGATCCGGTCGCCCACGCGCGCGTAGAGGCGGCGCAGGACCTCCAGGGAGCGTTCCTTCAGGGGCGCCCCGGACAGGCCGCCGGTCTCCTCGGTCAGCGAGGCGTCGGACTTCAGGCCGAGTCCGTCGCGCGCGATGGTGGTGTTCGTGGCGATGATCCCGTCCAGGCCGAGTTCCACGGCGAGGTCGGCGACGGCGTCGACGTCCTCGTCGGCGAGGTCCGGGGCGATCTTGACCAGGAGCGGGACGCGCCGCGCCGGCACCGTGCGGTCGGCGGCCTCGCGGACGGCGCTCAGCAGGGGGCGCAGGGCCTCGGTGGCCTGGAGGTTGCGCAGCCCCGGCGTGTTCGGCGAGGAGACGTTGACCACCAGGTAGTCGGCGTAGGGCGCGAGCCGCTCGGCGGACTTCACGTAGTCCGCGACGGCCTCCTCCTCCGGAACGACCTTGGTCTTGCCGATGTTGACGCCGACGACGGTCTTGAAGACGGGCGTCCGGGAGGCCAGGCGGGCGGCGACCCGGAGCGAGCCGTCGTTGTTGAAGCCCATGCGGTTGATCAGCGCCCGGTCCTTCACCAGGCGGAACAGCCGCTGCTTGGGGTTGCCGGGCTGCGGTTCGCCGGTCACCGTGCCGATCTCGACATGGTCGAAGCCGAGCATGGCCATGCCGTCGATGCCGACGGCGTTCTTGTCGAAGCCCGCGGCGAGACCGAAGGGGCCGTGCATGCGCAGGCCGAGGGCCTCGGTGCGCAGCTCCTTGTGGCGGGGCGCGAGGGCGGCCGCGAGGAAGGTGCGCAGCACGGGCACGCGGGCTGCCAGGCGGATCCAGCGGAAGGCGAGGTGGTGCGCCTGCTCCGGGTCCATCCGCTTGAAGAGCAGATTGAAGAAGATCTTGTACATGCTGTCCTCACGAGGACGTGGTGTCCTCACGAAGAGGGGGACACCGTTTCCGGTGTCCCCCTCGGGGCTGCTAGTCGCGGGCCGCGGTCAGGTGTTCCGCGTGTTCCTGGAGCGAGCGGACGCTCACGTCGCCGCGGTTGAGGGCGTCGATGCCCTGGACCGCCGCGGCGAGCGCCTGGACCGTCGTCAGGCACGGCACGGACCGTGCCACGGCCGCCGTACGGATGTCGTAGCCGTCGAGGCGGCCGCCGGTGCCGTACGGGGTGTTGACGATGAGGTCGACCTCGCCGTCGTGGATGAGCTGGACGATGGTCTTCTCGCCGTTCGGGCCCGTGCCCTCGGACTGCTTGCGCACGACCGTGGCGTTGATGCCGTTGCGCTTGAGGACCTCGGCCGTGCCGGAGGTGGCGAGCAGCTCGAAGCCGTGCGCGACCAGCTCACGGGCCGGGAAGATCATCGAGCGCTTGTCGCGGTTGGCGACCGAGATGAACGCGCGGCCCTTGGTGGGCAGCGGGCCGTAGGCGCCCGCCTGCGACTTGGCGTACGCCGTGCCGAAGACGGAGTCGATGCCCATGACCTCGCCGGTGGAGCGCATCTCCGGGCCGAGGACCGTGTCGACGCCGCGGCCGTGGATGTCGCGGAAGCGCGACCACGGCATGACGGCCTCCTTCACGGAGATCGGCGCGTCGAACGGCAGCTCGCCGCCGTCGCCGGTGGCCGGGAGCAGCCCCTCGGCGCGCAGCTCGGCGATGGTCGCCCCCAGTGAGATCCGGGCGGCGGCCTTGGCCAGCGGCACCGCCGTCGCCTTCGAGGTGAAGGGGACGGTCCGGGAGGCGCGCGGGTTGGCCTCCAGGACGTAGAGGATATCGCCCGCGAGCGCGAACTGGATGTTGATCAGGCCGCGGACCCCGACGCCCTTGGCGATGCCCTCCGTGGAGGCGCGCAGGCGCTTGATGTCGAAGCCGCCGAGCGTGATCGGGGGCAGGGCGCACGCCGAGTCGCCGGAGTGGATGCCGGCCTCCTCGATGTGCTCCATGACGCCGCCGAGGTACAGCTCCTCACCGTCGTAGAGCGCGTCGACGTCGATCTCGATCGCGTCGTCGAGGAACCGGTCGACGAGGACCGGCCGGGACGGGCTGATCTCGGTCGACTCGGCGATGTACGCCTCCAGGCGGGTCTCGTCGTAGACGATCTCCATGCCGCGTCCGCCGAGGACGTACGAGGGGCGCACCAGGACCGGGTAGCCGATCTCGTCGGCGATGGCCTTGGCCTCGGCGAAGGTGGTGGCGGTGCCGTGCTTGGGGGCCGGGAGGCCGGCCTCCTTGAGGACCCGGCCGAAGGCGCCGCGGTCCTCGGCGGCGTGGATGGCCTCCGGGGAGGTGCCGACGATCGGCACGCCGTTGTCCTTCAGCGCCTGCGACAGGCCCAGCGGGGTCTGGCCGCCGAGCTGGACGACGACGCCCGCGACCGGGCCGGCCTGCTGCTCGGCGTGGACGATCTCCAGCACGTCTTCGAGGGTCAGCGGCTCGAAGTACAGGCGGTCGGAGGTGTCGTAGTCCGTGGAGACGGTCTCCGGGTTGCAGTTGACCATCACCGTCTCGTAGCCCGCGTCGCTCAGCGCGAAGGAGGCGTGGACGCAGGAGTAGTCGAACTCGATGCCCTGGCCGATACGGTTCGGGCCGGAGCCCAGGATGATGACGGCCGGCTTGGTCCGGGGCGCGACCTCGGTCTCCTCGTCGTAGGAGGAGTAGAAGTACGGCGTCTTGGCGGCGAACTCGGCGGCGCAGGTGTCGACCGTCTTGTAGACCGGGCGGATACCGAGCGCGTGCCGGACCTCGCGGACGACGTCCTCGCGCAGGCCGCGGATCTCGCCGATCTGCTGGTCGGAGAAGCCGTGCCGCTTGGCCTCGGCGAGCAGGTCGGTGGTCAGCTCCGGGGCGGCCGCCAGCTCGTCGGCGATCTCCTTGATCAGGAAGAGCTGGTCGACGAACCAGGGGTCGATCTTCGTGTACTCGAAGACCTCCTCGGGCGTGGCGCCCGCGCGGATGGCCTGCATGACGGTGTTGATCCGGCCGTCGGTGGGGCGGACCGACGCGCGCAGCAGCTCGTCCTTGTCGCCGGTCTCGCCGACGAAGGTGAACTGGCTGCCCTTCTTCTCCAGGGAGCGCAGGGCCTTCTGGAAGGCCTCGGTGAAGTTGCGGCCGATGGCCATGGCCTCGCCGACCGACTTCATGGTGGTGGTGAGGGTGGAGTCGGCGCTCGGGAACTTCTCGAAGGCGAAGCGGGGGGCCTTCACGACCACGTAGTCGAGCGTGGGCTCGAAGGAGGCCGGGGTCTCCTGGGTGATGTCGTTCGGGATCTCGTCCAGCGTGTAGCCGACGGCGAGCTTGGCGGCGATCTTGGCAATCGGGAAGCCGGTGGCCTTGGAGGCCAGGGCCGAGGACCGGGAGACGCGCGGGTTCATCTCGATGACGATGACGCGGCCGTCGGCGGGGTTCACCGCGAACTGGATGTTGCAGCCGCCGGTGTCGACGCCGACCTCGCGGATCACGGCGATGCCGATGTCGCGGAGGGTCTGGTACTCGCGGTCGGTGAGGGTCATCGCCGGGGCGACCGTGATCGAGTCACCCGTGTGCACGCCCATGGGGTCGAAGTTCTCGATGGAGCAGACGACCACGACGTTGTCGTGCTTGTCGCGCATCAGCTCCAGCTCGTACTCCTTCCAGCCGAGGATGGACTCCTCCAGGAGGACCTCGGTGGTCGGCGAGAGGGTGAGGCCCTGGCCGGCGATGCGGCGCAGCTCCTCCTCGTCGTGGGCGAAGCCGGAGCCGGCGCCGCCCATGGTGAAGGAGGGGCGGACGACGACCGGGTAGCCGCCGAGCTCCTCGACGCCCTTGAGGACGTCGTCCATGGAGTGGCAGATGTAGGACCGGGCGGACTCGCCGTGGCCGATCTTCTTGCGGACCTCCTCCACGACCTCCTTGAACTGGTCGCGGTCCTCGCCCTTGTGGATCGCCTCGACGTTGGCGCCGATCAGCTCGACGCCGTACTTGTCGAGGACGCCGTTCTCGTGCAGCGAGATGGCCGTGTTGAGGGCCGTCTGGCCGCCCAGGGTGGGCAGCAGCGCGTCGGGGCGCTCCTTGGCGATGATCTTCTCGACGAACTCGGGGGTGATCGGCTCGACGTACGTGGCGTCGGCGATCTCCGGGTCGGTCATGATCGTCGCCGGGTTGGAGTTCACCAGGACGACCCGCAGGCCCTCGGCCTTGAGGACGCGGCACGCCTGGGTGCCGGAGTAGTCGAACTCGGCGGCCTGGCCGATGACGATCGGGCCGGAGCCGATGACCAGGACGGACTGGATATCGGTGCGCTTAGGCACGCTGGCCCTCCATGAGCTTCACGAAGCGGTCGAACAGGTAGGCGGCGTCGTGCGGGCCGGCCGCTGCTTCGGGGTGGTACTGGACGCTGAAGGCGGGGCGGTCAAGGAGCTGGAGCCCCTCCACCACGTTGTCGTTCAGGCAGACGTGCGACACCTCGGCGCGGCCGAACGGGGTCTCGGAGACCTTCTCGAGCGGGGCGTCGACGGCGAAGCCGTGGTTGTGCGCGGTGACCTCGACCTTGCCGGTCGTGCGGTCCTGCACCGGCTGGTTGATGCCGCGGTGGCCGTACTTCAGCTTGTAGGTGCCGAAGCCGAGGGCGCGGCCCAGGATCTGGTTGCCGAAGCAGATGCCGAACAGCGGGGTGCCGCGCTCCAGCACGCCCTGCATGACGGAGACGGCGTGGTCGGCGGTGGCCGGGTCGCCCGGGCCGTTGGAGAAGAACACGCCGTCCGGGTTCACCGCGTAGACGTCCTCGACGGTCGCGGTCGCCGGCAGGACGTGCACCTCGATGCCGCGCTCGGCCATGCGGTGCGGGGTCATGCCCTTGATGCCGAGGTCGACGGCGGCGACGGTGAACTTCTTCTCGCCGATCGCGGGCACGACGTAGGGCTCGGTGGTGGCGACCTCGGCGGAGAGGTTCGCGCCCTTCATCTGCGGGGCTTCCTGCACGCGCGCGAGGAGCGCGCTGTCGTCCTGGACGGCGTCCCCGCTGAAGATGCCGACGCGCATGGCGCCGCGCTCGCGCAGGTGGCGGGTGAGGGCGCGGGTGTCGATGCCGGAGATCCCGACGACGCCCTGTGCGGCCAGCTCCTCGTCGAGCGTGCGCCGGGAGCGCCAGCTGGACGGCACGCGCGCGGGGTCGCGCACGACGTAACCGGAGACCCAGATGCGCTTGGACTCCATGTCCTCGTCGTTGACGCCGGTGTTGCCGACGTGCGGGGCGGTCATCACCACGACCTGGCGGTGGTACGACGGGTCGGTGAGGGTCTCCTGGTAGCCGGTCATGCCGGTGGAGAACACCGCTTCGCCGAAGGTCTCCCCCACGGCCCCGTAGGCGCGGCCCCGGAAGACCCGGCCGTCCTCCAGGACGAGTACGGCGGGAGTTTTGGCGGCTCCCCTGGTGGAGGTGGTCATCGTTCGGCGCCTTCCCTGGTGTTCGTTTCGATCATGGAGTTGAGGGCTTCGACCCACTCGTTGTGCTCGGCCGCGTGGTCGGAGCGGAAGCCGGAGTCGATCAGCCGGTCGCCGTGCGCCCAGGTGACGACCAGCAGGCCGCCCTCGGTGAGCACCTTGCCGGCGATGCCCTTGTCGAGCCGGGCCTCGCGCAGAGCCGCGGCCGGGACGAAGAAGTCGGTCGCCCCGGGGCGTACGACGTCCAGTCCGGCGTCGGTGAGGGTGAGCTCGGCGCGGCTGCGGGTGCCCAGGCCCTGGGCGACGATGCGGTCGAGCCACTGCCCGGCGGTGGTCGAGCCGTGGTAGCGGCCGCTCATGGTCAGGCGCGCCGGGCCCGGGTCGTCCGGGGTGGTGGGCAGCTCGGGCAGGTCGCCCTGGAGGGTGCCGCGCCACTTCCAGCCCTCGCGCATCAGCCAGTAGACGAGCGCGACGAAGAGGGCGAGGCCGACGACCCAGCCGATGCGGGCGGCCCAGTCGGTCACTTGCGCCGATTCCTTCTCGGCGGCCAGCAGCAGTACAGGTGTCACGTGAGCTTCCCGTCGACGAGCGTGGCCTTGCCCCGCAGCCACGTGTGCGTCACACGGCCCGGCAGCTCACGCCCCTCGTAGGGGGTGTTGCGGCTGCGCGAGGCGAAGCCCGCGGGTTCCACGAGCCCACGGTATGCCGTGTCGACCAGGGTGAGGTTGGCGGGCTCACCTGCCGAGACGGGACGGCCGTGGCCCGTGGCCTGTCCGATCTGCGCGGGCTTGAAGGACATGCGGTCGGCGACGCCGGCCCAGTCCAGCAGGCCCGTGTCGACCATGGTCTCCTGGACCACTGACAACGCCGTCTCCAGCCCCACCATGCCCATGGCGGCCGCGGCCCACTCGCAGTCCTTGTCCTCGTGCGGGTGCGGGGCGTGGTCCGTGGCGACGATGTCGATGGTGCCGTCGGCGAGCGCCTCGCGCAGGGCCATGACGTCCCGCTCGGTGCGCAGCGGCGGGTTGACCTTGTAGACCGGGTTGTACGTGCGGACCAGCTCGTCGGTGAGGAGGAGGTGGTGCGGGGTGACCTCGGCGGTGACGGCGATGCCGCGCGACTTGGCCCAGCGGACGATCTCGACGGACCCGGCGGTCGACAGGTGGCAGATGTGGACGCGGGAGCCGACGTGGTCGGCGAGCAGGACATCCCGGGCGATGATCGATTCTTCGGCCACCGCCGGCCAGCCCCCGAGGCCCAGCTCGGCGGAGACGACGCCCTCGTTCATCTCGGCGCCCTCGGTCAGCCGCGGCTCCTGCGCGTGCTGCGCGATCACACCGCCGAATGCCTTCACGTACTCCAGGGCGCGGCGCATGATCACGGCGTCGTGGACGCACTTGCCGTCGTCGGAGAAGACGGTGACGCCCGCGGCCGACTCGTGCATGGCGCCCAGCTCGGCGAGCTTCCTGCCCTCCAGGCCGACGGTGACGGCGCCGATCGGCTGGACGTCGCAGTAGCCGTGCTCCTTGCCGAGCCGCCAGACCTGCTCGACGACACCGGCGGTGTCGGCGACCGGGAAGGTGTTGGCCATGGCGAACACGGTGGTGTAGCCGCCGGAGGCCGCGGCCCGGGTGCCGGTGAGGACGGTCTCGGAGTCCTCACGGCCGGGCTCGCGCAGATGCGTGTGCAGGTCGACCAGGCCGGGCAGCAGGACCTTCCCGTCGGCCTCGACGACCTCGGCGCCCTCGGCGCTCAGTCCGGCACCGACCTCCGCGATCGTCTGCCCGTCGATCAGCACGTCCTGCGGCTCGCCGCCGAGCACCTTCGCACCGCGGATCAGGATCTTGCTCATCTGTCTTACTTCTCCTCGGTACGGGGGTGGGTGACGGCGGGTTCGTTGCCGCCCAGCAGCAGGTACAGGACGGCCATCCGGATGGACACTCCGTTTGCGACCTGCTCGACGACGGTGCAGCGGTCGGAGTCGGCGACCTCGGCGGTGATCTCCATGCCGCGGACCATCGGCCCGGGGTGCATCACGACGGCGTGCTCGGGCATCCGCGCCATGCGGTCGCCGTCGAGGCCGTAGCGCCGGGAGTACTCGCGCTCGGTCGGGAAGAAGGCGGCGTTCATCCGCTCGCGCTGGACGCGCAGCATCATCACCGCGTCGGACTTGGGCAGGGTGCTGTCGAGGTCGTAGGAGACCTCGCAGGGCCAGGTCTCGATGCCGACCGGCAGCAGGGTGGGCGGGGCGACGAGGGTGACCTCGGCGCCCAGGGTGTGCAGCAGGTCGACGTTGGAGCGGGCGACCCGGCTGTGCAGGACGTCGCCGACGATCGTGATGCGCCGGCCGGCGAGGTCCTGGCCGAGTCCGGCGTCCGGTCCGATCAGGCGGCGGCGCATGGTGAAGGCGTCCAGCAGGGCCTGGGTGGGGTGCTGGTGGGTGCCGTCGCCGGCGTTGACGACGGCGGCGTCGATCCAGCCGGAGTTTGCCAGCCGGTAGGGGGCTCCCGAGGCGCCGTGCCGGATGACGACGGCGTCGACGCCCATGGCCTCCAGGGTCTGGGCGGTGTCCTTCAGGGACTCGCCCTTGGAGACGCTGGAGCCCTTGGCGGAGAAGTTGATGACGTCCGCGGACAGCCGCTTCTCGGCGGCCTCGAAGGAGATCCGCGTGCGCGTGGAGTCCTCGAAGAAGAGGTTGACGATCGTGCGGCCGCGCAGGGTCGGCAGCTTCTTGATCGGCCGGTCGGCGACCCGGGCCATCTCCTCGGCGGTGTCGAGGATCAGGACGGCGTCGTCGCGGGTGAGGTCGGCGGCCGAGATGAGATGACGCTGCATCTGTCAGGCTCCGTAAGGCAGTTCAACTGGAATTCGGGCAGACGGGTGCGCCAGGGCGCACAGAGCCGGCGTACGCCGACGGCGTACGCCCGGGGCGCTACTGGGCGGTCTGCTTGGCGCCGAGCAGCACGGTGTCGCGACCGTCCTCCTCGGCGAGCTGGACCTTGACCGTCTCCCGCAACGACGTGGGGAGGTTCTTGCCGACGTAGTCGGCGCGGATGGGCAGTTCCCGGTGACCGCGGTCGACGAGGACCGCGAGCTGCACCGCGCGCGGGCGCCCGATGTCGTTCAGGGCGTCGAGGGCGGCGCGGATGGTGCGGCCGGAGAAGAGCACGTCGTCGACGAGGACGACCAGCTTGCCGTCCAGGCCGTCACCGGGGATCTCGGTGCGGGCCAGCGCACGCGGCGGGTGCATGCGCAGGTCGTCGCGGTACATGGTGATGTCGAGCGAGCCGCACGGAACCTTGCGCTCGGTGATCTGCTCGAGCTTGTCGGCGATCCGCCGGGCGAGGAAGACGCCCCGGGTCGGGATGCCGAGGAGCACCACGTCGTCGGCGCCCTTGGCGCGTTCGACGATCTCGTGGGCGATGCGGGTCAGTACCCGCGCGATGTCGGGCCCTTCGAGAACGGGCCGGGCATCGGACTGCGCGTCGTGCTTGTCCATACGAAACGGACCTCCTTCTCCGCCTCACGGGACGGACCTTAAAGGACGTCGGGATTGCGCCATCCACGGTAGCAGGCCCCCGCGATCGCCCGGACGGCCCCCTCGGATCACCTATTCGGCCCAACGGGGTGCCGATACCACGGAAGAGTCGGTGCGGACCATTCGGCTTGACGCGGCAGAGTAACGCTGCGTAACCTCACAGTGAGTTACCAGCCGCGCGGGCTGGCACCCACGCCAGACGCGTCGACACAGTGCCGGGGAGCTATATGTCCAGCGAATACGCCAAACAGCTCGGGGCCAAGCTCCGGGCGATCCGCACCCAGCAGGGCCTTTCCCTCCACGGTGTCGAGGAGAAGTCCCAGGGACGCTGGAAGGCGGTCGTGGTCGGTTCGTACGAGCGCGGTGACCGCGCCGTGACCGTGCAGCGCCTTGCCGAGCTGGCGGACTTCTACGGCGTTCCGGTGCAGGAGCTGCTTCCGGGCACGACCCCGGGCGGCGCCGCCGAGCCGCCGCCGAAGCTGGTCCTGGACCTGGAGCGGCTGGCCACGGTGCCGGCCGAGAAGGCGGGCCCCCTGCAGCGCTACGCGGCCACGATCCAGTCGCAGCGCGGTGACTACAACGGCAAGGTGCTCTCGATCCGCCAGGACGACCTGCGCACACTCGCCGTCATCTACGACCAGTCGCCCTCGGTGCTCACCGAGCAGCTGATCAGCTGGGGTGTCCTGGACGCGGACGCGCGCCGCGCGGTGGCGACCCACGAGGAGAGCTGAGCACTCCGCGAGGAGCGCAGAAACGTGCCGCCGGGGTGGCTGGAACTGTACGGTTCCGGCCACCCCGGCGGCGTTCTGACGGCCTGGGCGAGCCCGGCCGTACGGGAACGCCGGAGGGCCCGCGGCGGTGACGCTGCGGGCCCTCCGGCGTTCTGTCTGTCTCAGACCTCGTCGCGGCGCAGCGAGGGCTTGAGCTCCTTCAGCCTGCCGAGCAGGCCGTTCACGAACGAGGGCGACTCGTCCGTGGAGAACTCCTTCGCCAGCTGCACCATCTCGTCGAGGACGACGGCGTCCGGGGTCTCGTCGACCCAGATCAGCTCGTAGGCACCGAGGCGCAGGATGTTGCGGTCGACGACCGGCATCCGGTCGAGCGTCCAGCCGACCGAGTACTGGGCGATCAGCTCGTCGATGCGCTTCGCGTGCTGCGCGTAGCCCTCGACCAGCTCCATCGTGTACTCGCTCACCGGCGGCTGCCGCGTGTCCGTCCGGGAGTGCCGGACCCAGTCCGCGAGGACCGTCTGGACGTCGGCGCCGCGCTGGTCGCCCTCGAAGAGGATCTGGAAGGCGCGCTTGCGGGCCGTGTTGCGGGCAGCCACGGTTAGCTGTTCACCCGGCCGAGGTAGTCGCTGGTGCGGGTGTCGACCTTGATCTTCTCACCGGTGGTGATGAAGAGCGGGACCTGGATCTGGTGGCCCGTCTCCAGTGTGGCGGGCTTGGTGCCACCGGTGGAGCGGTCGCCCTGGACGCCCGGCTCGGTCTCCTGGACGGTCAGCTCGACGGCGGCCGGGAGCTCCACGAAGAGCACCTCGCCCTCGTGCTGGGCGACGGTGGCCATGAAGCCCTCGATGAGGAAGTTGGCGGCGTCGCCGACGGCCTTGCGGTCGACCATGAGCTGGTCGTAGGTCTCCATGTCCATGAAGACGAAGTACTCGCCGTCCATGTAGGAGAACTGCATGTCGCGCTTGTCGACGGTGGCCGTTTCGACCTTGACGCCGGCGTTGAAGGTCTTGTCGACGACCTTGCCGGAGAGCACGTTCTTGAGCTTGGTGCGCACGAAGGCCGGGCCCTTGCCGGGCTTGACGTGCTGGAACTCGACGACGGACCAGAGCTGGCCGCCTTCGAGCTTGAGCACCATGCCGTTCTTGAGGTCGTTCGTGGAAGCCACGGTTGCGGAATCTCCTGGACTGACGTACGACCCCGGGGCACGCACCTGCCTACAGGGCGAGCAGCTCCTTGGTCGTGATGGTGAGTAGCTCGGGTCCGCCGTCCGCCTCGGGGCGGACGACGAGCGTGTCATCGATCCGGACGCCGCCCCGGCCCGGGAGGTGGACCCCCGGTTCGACGGTGACCGGCACGCAAGCGTCCAGTTTACCCATGGCCGCCGGGCTCAACTGAGGGTCCTCGTCGATTTCGAGCCCGACACCGTGTCCGGTGAGGACCGTGAGGCCCTCCGTGTACCCCGCGGAGTCGAGGACCTGGCGGGCGGCGCGGTCGACGTCCCGGCAGGCGGCGCCGGGTACCAGGCTCTCACGTCCGGCCCGCTGGGCGGCGAAGACCAGGTCGTAGAGCTCGATCTGCCAGTCCGCGGGAGCGGTGCCGATGACGAACGTGCGGCCGATCTCGCAGCGGTAGCCGCGGTAGGTCGCGCCGAGGCAGACGGAGAGGAAGTCGCCCTCCTCGACGCGGCGGTCGGTGGGGCGGTGCCCCGGGCGGCCGGCATTGGGCCCCGTGCCCACGGAGGTCCGGAAGGCCGGGCCGTCCGCTCCGTGATCGACCAGTCGCCTCTCCAGCTCCAGGGCGAGGTGGCGCTCGGTGCGGCCGACGAGGATGGACTCCAGCAGTTCACCGAGGGCCTGGTCGGCGATCTCGGCGCCGATGCGGAGGCAGGAGATCTCCTCCTCGTCCTTGACGACCCGGAGCTGCTCGACGGCGCTGCCGAGGTTGGCCAGGCGCAGCCGGGGGGCGACCGAGCCGAGGGCTCTGTGCCGGGCCACGGTGAGGTGGTGCTCCTCCACGGCGAGGGAGTCGGCGCCCTGACCCGTGGCGAGGCGGGCCGCCGCGACGGCGGGGTCACCGCCGCCGGCTCCGGGCAGGGTCTGTACGCGCAGGGCCTCGTCGGGGCGCTCCTGCGTGGGCCGGTCCGCGGACGAGCCGGGACACAGCAGGAGGTCCTCGGTCTTGCCGAGCAGCAGAACGGCGCCGTGCGGGGCGGCGCCCGCGAGATAGCGCACGTTGGCGGGGCGGGAGACCAGCGCCGCCGCGCTGCCGCCCGCGTTGCAGTATTCTCTCAGACGCGTCCGGCGGGCCGCGTACACCTCTGACATGACCCGAGCGTATGAGCTCCGCCGGTTTGGCGCCGGTTGAGGGCGTCTGAGTGGGCGGTGCCCGGAGCGTCCGGGTGGGTGAGGGTGCTGTTCGGGAGAGGTCGTGCCGCGCGAGGGTGTGAGCCGTCTGCGGCTGTGCGGGGGCTTTGCGCGCAGTTCCCCGCGCCCCTGAGGGCGCTCATCCAAGGGGCGCTCACCAGGGCGGTGGGCTGGCGATGGAGCGGGCCAGGACGTCGTCCAGCACCCTCGCCGTCTCCGGGACGTCCAGCTGCGAGTTGTCGATGATCGGCAGCCCGGATCCGTACCACCCGGCCATGCGGCCATGGATACGGGCGACCTCCTCGTCCGACAGCCGCCGGTTGCCCGAGCGCTCCGCGTTGCGTTCGAGGACGATGTCCAGCCCGGGGAGGAGGACGACCGGCAGCAGGCCGGGCCCGACGTGGCGCTTCCAGCCGCCGAGGCCGACGACCGGCCGGTCGGGGAAGACCGCGTCGTCGAGGATGCACGAGATGCCGTTGGCGAGGAAGTTCCGCGCGGCGAAACCGCAGGTGCGGCGGGCCAGGCGGTACTGCGCCTCGGAGTTGTCGTTCCACCCGGACTGCGGGTCGGCGAAGCCGGAGCGGACCCACTCGCGCACGTCGTCGAGGCTGATGTGCGCCGTGGGCACGCGGCGGTGGTCCGCCCAGTACTTGGCGACGCTGGTCTTGCCCGCGCCCGCGGGGCCGATGAGCAGCACGGCGAGCGTCGTGCCGGCGGGGTCGGGAGCCGCGGCGGCGGGGGGCGCGCTCGGCATGGCGACCGGGCCGCCCGGCGGCAGGGGCACATGGCCGGTGGTGTCCGGCGGCGGGGGAACGGAGGCCTGCGGAGGCGGCGCGACCGCGCCGGGCGGGGGCGCGGGGTACCCGGGCGCCGGGGGCGGCGGGGGTACGGGCACGGAGCCCTGGTGCGCGCCCGGGTGGTGTGGACCCGGGTGGTGTGCGGCCGGCGACCAGCCGGTGGCCGGTCCGTGCCCCGGCTGATGGGGCGGCGGCAGCGGAGAACCCACTGCGTGCTGCATCCGGTGCCACTCCGTCTCGTACAGGCGATAGGCGCTGACAGCGGGGGCGGAACCCGCTGCTACCGAACGGTACCGCCCCCGGTCGTCGATGTGTGAACGGCCGGGGGCGGCCCTAAGTGCCCGGCCCCGTAAGGCGATTTCGGGCGGAAGGCGCGCCGGTGGACTTACTGCCCGACTTCGCCGTACGCGGCGAGCAGCACGGCCGGGTCGGGTCCCTCCAGGACGGTGGGCTTGGCCAGACCGTCGAGGACGATGAAGCGCAACAGGTCGCCGCGGGACTTCTTGTCGACCTTCATGGTCTCCAGCAGCTTGGGCCACTGGTCGTGGCGGTAGTGCAGGGGCAGCCCGACCGATTCGAGGATCGTGCGGTGGCGGTCGGCCGTCGCGTCGTCGAGCCGGCCTGCCAGGCGGCCGAGTTCGGCGGCGAAGTGCATGCCCACCGAGACCGCTGCGCCGTGCCGCCACTTGTAGCGCTCGTTCTTCTCGATGGCGTGGCCGAGCGTGTGGCCGTAGTTGAGGATCTCGCGCAGGCCCGACTCCTTGAGGTCCGAGGAGACGACGTCGGCCTTGACCCGGATGGAGCGCTCGATCAGCTCGGCGGTGTGCGGACCGGCCGGGGTGCGGGCGGCCTCGGGGTCCAACTCGATGAGGTCGAGGATCACCGGGTCGGCGATGAAGCCGGCCTTGATGACCTCGGCGAGCCCGGAGACGTAGTCGTTGACCGGGAGGGAGTCCAGCGCGGCCAGGTCGCAGAGGACACCGGCGGGCGGGTGGAAGGCGCCGACGAGGTTCTTGCCCTCGGCGGTGTTGATGCCGGTCTTGCCGCCGACGGCCGCGTCGACCATGGCGAGGACGGTGGTGGGGATGGCGATCCAGCGCACCCCGCGCAGCCAGGTGGCGGCCACGAACCCGGCGAGGTCCGTGGTCGCGCCGCCGCCGACGCCGACGATGACGTCGGTGCGCGTGAACCCGGACTGGCCGAGCGCCTTCCAGCAGTAGGCGGCGACCTCGGCGGTCTTGGCCTCCTCCGCGTTGGGCACCTGGATGGCGACGGCCTCGAAGCCCTGCCCGGCCAGGTCGGCGCGGAGCGCCTCGCCGGTCTCGGCCAGGGCCTCGGGGTGGACGATCGCGACCCGCTTGGCCTTGTCGCCGATCAAGGCGCCCAGTTCGCCCAGGAGTTGGCGGCCCACCAGCACCTCGTACGGCTCGGTGCCCGCCGTGCCGCCGACCTGGATCCGCGTCACTGCCTCAGTCATGCGTCCTTCAACTCCAGTGCGTCCAAAGCCACTTGGGTGACCTCTTCGGGCGTACGGCCGTCGGTGGCGACGACGGCCGTGGCGACCTCCTCGTACAGGTGCCGGCGGGCCTCCATCAGCTCGCGCCACTGCTTGCGCGGGTTGACGGCGAGCAGCGGGCGGGCGGCGTTGAGGCCGGTGCGCTTGACCGCCTCCTCGACGTCCATCGACAGGTACACCACCCGCTGCCCGGCGAGCAGCGCCCGCGTGTCGGCGTCGAGGATCGCGCCGCCGCCGAGCGCCAGTACGCCGTCGTGCTCGGCGAGCGCCCGGTGCACGGCCTGCTTCTCGATCGCCCGGAAGGCGGGCTCGCCCTCGTCGACGAAGATCTCGGCGATGGTCCGGCCCTGCGCCGCGACGATGTCGTCGTCGGTGTCCCGGTAGGAGACGCCGAGCCGTTCGGCCAGCAGCTGCCCGACGGTGGACTTGCCCACGCCCATCGGGCCGACGAGGACGACCAGGGGGCCGGTCATCGGATGGCGAGGTTGTCGAGGTACGAGGTCACGTTCCGACGGGTCTCGGCCACCGAGTCACCGCCGAACTTCTCCGCCACCGCGTCCGCGAGCACCAGGGCCACCATGGCCTCGGCGACGATGCCGGCGGCCGGGACCGCGGAGACGTCGGAACGCTGGTGGTGGGCCTGGGCGGCCTCGCCCGTGGTGACGTCCACGGTCTGCAGGGCGCGCGGGACGGTCGCGATCGGCTTCATCGCGGCACGCACCCGCAGCAGCTCACCGGTGCTCAGACCACCCTCCGTGCCACCGGAGCGGCCGGAGGTACGCCGGATGCCCTCGTCGGTCCTCACGATCTCGTCGTGCGCCTTGGACCCCGGGACGCGGGCCAGCTCGAAGCCGTCGCCGATCTCGACGCCCTTGATCGCCTGGATCCCCATGAGCGCCCCGGCCAGCCGGGCATCGAGCTTGCGGTCCCAGTGCACGTGGGAACCGAGCCCGACGGGCACGCCGTAGGCGAGGATCTCCACCACGCCACCGAGGGTGTCGCCGTCCTTGTGGGCCTGGTCGATCTCGGCGACCATCGCCTTCGACGCGTCCGCGTCCAGGCAGCGCACCGGGTCCTCGTCCAGCCGCTCCACGTCCGCCGGCGTCGGGTACACGCCCTGCGGCGCCTTCGCCGAAGCCAGCTCCACGACGTGGGAGACGATCTCGATGCCGGTCGTCTCCTTCAGGTACGACCGGGCCACCGCACCCAGCGCCACCCGGGCCGCCGTCTCGCGCGCGGAGGCCCGCTCCAGGATCGGCCGGGCCTCGTCGAAGCCGTACTTCTGCATGCCGGCCAGGTCGGCGTGGCCCGGGCGCGGACGGGTCAGCGGCGCGTTACGGGCGAGCCCCGCCAGCACCTCCTCGTCGACCGGGTCGGCCGCCATGACCTGCTCCCACTTCGGCCACTCGGTGTTGCCCACCATGACCGCCACCGGGGAGCCGAGCGTGAGACCGTGGCGCACACCGCCGAGGAAGGTGACCTCGTCCCGCTCGAACTTCATCCGGGCACCGCGCCCATAGCCCAGGCGCCGCCGCGCGAGGTGATCCGCCACCATCTCCGTGGTGATCGGCACGCCGGCGGGAAGACCCTCCAGCGTCGCGACGAGTGCGGGACCGTGGGACTCCCCCGCGGTCAGCCAGCGCAACCTGCTCAACGGTGCTCCTCAGTGCTCGCGCCCGTACTGCTGCGTACGCGCGTCCTCCGTACGGCGACGGCCCGACCGGGTGCGCGGCCCGGTCCGCCATCTCCGATCCTCCCACGTCCCGGCCGTCCGTCCGGCGGCCGGTCCATCAAGCGGACGCGCTCGCGGGCGGACCGTCGCCCTGACGCTGCTGCGGTGCGTACGCCCCCAGGAAGTCGGCGCCGCTCGGCTGCTGTGCGGGCTGGGCGTGCCGCGGGCCGTAGGCGCCGAGGAAGTCGGCCCCACTGGCCTGCTGCGGTGCCGGCTGCGTCGGCTGGGTCTGCTGCGGTGCGTACTCCCCCAGGTGGTCCGCCCCGCGCCCCTGCCCGTACCGGGCTGCCGCGTGGACGGGCTGCCCGCCGCGGACGGCGCGCCGGTGGGCGATCTTGCGCTTGATCTTCACGACCCAGGACGCGACGACGGCGAGCACGATCAGGGCGAGCACCGTGATCTGGACCCAGTCGGGCAGGAATCCCAGCACGGACTCGAATATCTGGGACTTGACGGACGCCTGAGGCAGGCCTGCGGACATGACGGGTCTTCCCCTCCCCTGTTCCGCCCCCTGCGGAACCGAGAGCGGATCCTAGCGGGCCGCGAGAGCGCGCTCGCCCGCTTTTCGCATGGCGTCCAGGGGTGCCGGGGCCAGCCCCGTCATCTGCTCGACCTGGAGCACGGCCTGGTGCACCAGCAGGTCGAGGCCGCTGACGACGGCGCCGCCGTACGCCGACCAGCGGGCCGCGAGGGCGGTCGGCCAGGGGTCGTACAGCACGTCGAAGAGGGCCGCCGGCCGCTCCGGCACGGACCGGGCGAGGGCGTCGGTGACGCCGGCCGGGGTGGTGCTGATCACCAGCGGGGCGCGCAGCGCCTGCTCGGCGTCCGCCCAGTCGGCGATACGCACCGCGACGTCCAGCCGCTCCGCCCACTGCCGCATCTCGGCGGCCCGGGCCTCGCTGCGCACGTACACGGCGATCTCGCCCGGGCAGATCCGCGCCAGCGCGGCCAGGGCGGACGAGGCGGTGGCGCCCGCTCCGATGATCGCGGCGGCCTCCACCTTGTCGATGCCGTGCTCGCGCAGCGCGGCGACCATGCCGGGGATGTCGGTGTTGTCACCGGCCCGGCGGCCGTCCTCGGTGAAGACGACGGTGTTGACCGCGTCGACCGAGGCCGCCGTCTCGCTGATCTCGTCGAGCAGCGGGATGACGGCCCGCTTCAGCGGCATGGTCAGCGAGAGCCCGGCCCATTCCGCGCCGAGCGTGTCGAAGAACCCGGGCAGGCCGGCTTCATCCACCTCGAACCTGTCGTACGTCCAGCCGCTCAGCCCCAGTTCCTGGTAGGCGGCGCGGTGCAGGACCGGGGAGAGCGAGTGGGCGATCGGGGAGCCGAGTACGGCGGCTCGGCGTGGTGCGGCGGCCATCAAAGGTTTCCTCAGTTGTTCCGCGAGGCGTTGAACTGGTCGACCAGCTTCTGGTGTTCCGCGTTCGTCTTCGTGAACTTGCTGGTCTTGCCGTCGAGCGAGATGAAGTAGTACCAGCCGTCGTCCGTCGGGTTGAGGGCGCCCTTGATGGCGTCCTCTCCCGGGTTGTCGATCGGACCGGGCGGCAGACCCTTGTGGAAGTACGTGTTGTACGGGTTGTCGTAGTTCCGCAGTTCGCTCAGGCTCAGGTCGATCTTGCTCTGGTTCTTGATGTAGTTGTAGGTGGAGTCGAACTCCAGCATGCCGTTGGTCTGCGGGTTCCCGGGCTTCATGCGGTTGTAGACGACCTCGGCCATCTTGCGGAAGTCGCTGTGGCTCGTGCCTTCGGCCTGGACCAGGCTGGCGACGGTGACGAGCTGCCAGGGGTTCTCGAGTCCGAGGCTCTCGGCCTTCTTCTCGACGCCGAACCTCTCGTACGTCTCGGTGGCCCGCTTGACCATCTGCTTCAGGACGTCCTCGGGCTTCTGGCCTTCGCTCACCCCGTAGCTCGAGGGGAAGAGGAAGCCTTCCAGCGGGTCCTTGACGTTGGGGTGGTTCTGCGCCCAGGCGGGCAGGCCCAGCTTCTTGTAGTCCTTCTTGGCGACCGCGGCGGTGGTGCCCTCCTTGACCTCCAGCCGCTTGTCGATGAGCCGGTAGATGTCGGCGTTGCGCTTGCCCTCGGCGATGATCAGGTTGTCCCGGCTCTCCGGGCTGAGCATCAGTTCGACTGCGCTTTCGGCCGACATTTGCTTCTGCAGCGTGTACACGCCGTCCTGGATGCTTCGGCCGTCGGGGTTGCCGGCCTGGGCCGAGACGAACGCGTCGACGCTCTTGACGACGCCCGCGGACTTCAGCACTTGGCCGATCGTGTAGCCGCCCGCCCCCTTGGGAATCTCGACGGTCACCTTCTGTCCGTTGCCGTCCCCCGCGAAGTCCGGGGCATCGCCGAAACGATCCTGGTAGAACTGGTAGCCGAAGTAGCCGACGCCGCCGATGCCGCCGCCGAGGACCAGGACGACCAGCAGGCAGGCCGTGCCGTTGCGGCGCTTCTTGGGCTTGCCGCCGCGTCCGCGCTTGTCCTCGCGCCCCCGGCGCTCCCCCGGCTCGTCGTCATCGTCGTCCCCGCCCGCGAAGAAGGCGTGTTCGCCCTGGTCGGGGCCGGGGTCCCAGTCGGTCTCCGGTTCCGGTTCGGCCTGTCGGCGGCCCGGTGGCTCCGGGGGCGGATACGCCTCGGGGCTGCCGTAGTAGTCCTGCCGGCCCCCGTCGTAGGAGCCGGTCTGCTGCCCGTACGGGTCCGCCGGATCGCCGGGGTAGGAGACCTGCTGGTGGGCGCCGGTGTGCCAGCCGCCGTTGTCGTACTGCTGCTGGTGGTAGCCCTGGGCCTGCTGCTGGTGGTCGCCCTGACCCGGGTACTGCTGGTGCCCGTGGGCCTGTGCCGCGTACTGCTGGTCGTACTGATACTGCTGCTGCGCCTGACCGTATCCGGCCTGCTCACCGGTGCCCCAGTCGCCGTACTGCGGCTGCTGCGGCTGCTCTGGATAGTGCTGCGGCTGGCCGCCGTAGGGGGACTGCTGACCCTGCTGGGCCTGCTGTCCTCCCCATCCGCCGTCCCCGTACAACGGGTCCTCCGGATGCCACGGTTCGGAGCCTTGGCCCCGGCCATACTCAGTCATCGATCCCCTAGAGCCGCGAGGCGGCGGTCACGCGGCTTCCGGCTCGGCTCCCGTCCCGCCTCTTGCTGTGCGGCGGCTGTTCGAATGCCCGCCGCATCGCGCGGAACGTTACCGTATCGCGATCAGATGACCACTTCGACGTCTTCGCCGGGTGCTTTACCTGACACCCGTTCGGATTCGAGCGCCTGTTGCAGGATGACCACAGCCGCTGCCTGGTCGATGACGGACCGCCCCTTCTTGGACTTCACGCCCGAAGCGCGCAGTCCCTGCGTGGCCGTCACCGTCGTCATGCGTTCGTCGACGAGTCTGACGGGAACCGGGGCGATCATGCGCGCCAGTTCCTGGACGAAGCCGCGGACCTTGACCGCGGCCGGGCCCTCGCCGCCCTTGAGGGAGCGCGGGAGACCGGCCACGACCTCAAGGGGTTCGTACTCCTCGACGAGTTGCTTCAACCGCCGCTGAGCTGCGGGGATGTCACGCCCCGGGACCGTCTCCACCGGGGTGGCGAGGATCCCGTCGGGGTCGCACGAGGCGACCCCGATGCGGGCGTCCCCGACGTCGATCGCGAGTCGACGTCCTCTGCGCATGTTCTCGACCGTCTCTTACTTGGCCGTCTCGGCGACGAGTCGCTCGACGGCGTCCACGGCGTCGCCGATGGCGGCCGGGTTCTGGCCGCCGCCCTGGGCGACGTCCGGCTTGCCGCCACCGCCGCCGCCGAGGGTCTTGGCGGCCGTGCGGACCAGGTCGCCGGCCTTGAGACCGCGCTCGCGGGCGGCGTCGTTGGTGGCGATGACCGTGAGCGGCTTGCCGTTCGCCACCGTGAAGAGGGCGACGACAGCGGCCCGGCCGCCCTGGATGCGTCCGCGCACGTCGAGGACGAGCTTGCGCAGGTCGTCGGCGGTCGTGCCGTCCGGGACCTGACCCGTCACGACAGCAACACCGCGGACGTCCTTGGCGGACTCGGCGAGCCCGGCGGCGGCCTGGAGGACCTTCTCGGCGCGGAACTTCTCGATCTCCTTCTCGGCGTCCTTCAGCTTGCCGAGCATGGCGGAGACCTTCTCCGGGAGCTCCTCCGGGCGGCCCTTGATCAGCTCCTGGAGCTGGGCGACGACCGTGTGCTCACGGGCGAGGAAGTTGTAGGCGTCCACACCGACCAGGGCCTCGATGCGGCGGACACCCGAGCCGATGGAGGATTCGCCGAGCAGCTTCACCAGGCCCAGCTGGGCGGTGTTGTGCACGTGCGTGCCGCCGCACAGCTCCTTGGAGAAGTCGCCGATGGTGACAACGCGCACGCGCTCGCCGTACTTCTCGCCGAACTCGGCGATGGCGCCCTGCTTCTTGGCCTCGTCGATGCCCATGACGTCGGCACGGACGTCGAGATCGCGGGCGAGCACCTCGTTGATCTTCTGCTCGACGTCGGTCATCACGGCCGTCGGAACGGCCGACGGGGAGCCGAAGTCGAAGCGGAAGCGGCCGGGCTGGTTCTCGGAACCGGCCTGGGCGGCCGTCGGGCCGAGGGCGTCGCGCAGGGCCTGGTGGGTCAGGTGCGTGGCCGAGTGGGCGCGGGCGATGGCCTTGCGGCGGCGGTCGTCGATGGAGGCGTGGGCCTTGGCGCCGACGGTGACCTCGCCGACCTGGACGACGCCCTTGTGCACGTAGACACCCGGGACCGGCTTCTGGCAGTCGCGGATCTCGATGACGGCGCCGGAGTCGACCTTGATGCGGCCGGTGTCGCCGATCTGGCCGCCGCCCTCGGCGTAGAACGGGGTGCGGTCGAGGACGATCTCGACCTCGTCGCCCTCGGTGGCGGCCGGCGAGGAGGCGCCGTCGACGAGGATGCCGACGATCGTGGACTCGCTCTCGGTGTCGGTGTAGCCGACGAAGTCGGTGGCACCGGCCTGGTCGGCGATCTCGCGGTAGGCGCCGGCGCCGGCGTGCCCGGTCTTCTTGGCCTGGGCGTCGGCCTTGGCGCGCTCCCGCTGCTCCTTCATCAGGCGGCGGAAGCCCTCCTCGTCCACGGAGAGGCCCTGCTCGGCGGCCATTTCCAGGGTGAGGTCGATCGGGAAGCCCCAGGTGTCGTGGAGCAGGAAGGCCTTGTCGCCGGGCAGGACGGTGCCGCCGGCGGCCTTGGTGTCGGTGACGGCCGTGTCGAGGATGTTGGTGCCGGCCTTCAGCGTCTTGAGGAAGGCGTTCTCCTCGGCGAGGGCGACCTTCTCGATGCGCTCGCGGTCGGTGATCAGCTCGGGGTACTGCTGCCCCATCATGCCGATCACGGTGTCGATCAGGTCCTTGACGACCGGACCGGTGGCGCCGAGCAGGCGCATGTTGCGGATGGCGCGGCGCATGATGCGGCGCAGCACGTAACCGCGGCCCTCGTTGCCCGGGGTGACGCCGTCGCCGATGAGCATCACGGAGGTGCGCATGTGGTCGGTGACCACGCGCAGGGAGACGTCCGAGTCGTGGGCGTCGCCGTAGCGGACGCCGGTCAGCTCGGTGGCCTTGTTGATGACGGCCATCGAGGTGTCGATCTCGTACATGTTCTGCACGCCCTGCAGAATCATGGCGAGGCGCTCGAGGCCGAGGCCGGTGTCGATGTTCTTGCTCGGCAGGTCGCCGAGGATCTCGAAGTTGTCCTTGCCGATGCCCTCGCCGCGCTCGTACTGCATGAAGACGAGGTTCCAGATCTCCACGTACCGCTCGTCGTTGACGGCGGGGCCGCCCTCGACGCCGAACTCGGGGCCGCGGTCGTAGTTGATCTCGGAGCAGGGACCGCACGGGCCGGGGACGCCCATGGACCAGTAGTTGTCCTTCATGCCCAGGCGCTGGATGCGCTCCTTCGGCACCCCGACGACCTCGTGCCAGATGCGCTCGGCCTCGTCGTCGTCCTTGTAGACGGTGATCCACAGGCGCTCGGGGTCGAGGCCGTAACCGCCCTTGTCCTGGGGGCTGGTGAGCAGCTCCCAGGCGAGCTTGATGGCGCCTTCCTTGAAGTAGTCGCCGAAGGAGAAGTTGCCGCACATCTGGAAGAACGTGCCGTGCCGGGTGGTCTTGCCGACCTCTTCGATGTCCGGCGTGCGCACGCACTTCTGGACGCTGGTGGCACGGGCGAAGGGCGGCTTGACCTCACCCAGGAAGTAGGGCTTGAACGGAACCATGCCGGCCGGGACGAGGAGCAGAGTCGGGTCGTCCGCGATGAGCGACGCCGAAGGGACGACGGTGTGACCGCGCTCCTCGAAGAAGCTCAACCAGCGGCGGCGGATCTCAGCCGACTCCATCAGTGGTCCTCATTCCGGTTGTACGAGTACGTCGTCCTGTCGACGTACTTCGGGTTGCTGCGGTTCTCGATGGCGGCGTACCGCCGGGGTGCGGGGAGTTCGGGGTTCTCGTTGATCCCGAGTGCGTCGCCCAACTCGGCCTCCCGCACGGCCATGTTGTCCCGGACGTCGAGCGCGAAGTCCACCGCGCGGTCCTTGAGGCGGTGACCGGCCTCGATCGCCTTGTTCCCGGCGGTTCTGGCGAGGCTCTCGGGGGTCAGCTGCTTCAGCTTGCGGTTGACCTTGGTGGTGGCCCACACACCGGCGGCGACGCCCGTGGTGAACCAGAAGGTGTGGCGGAACATCGCTGGCTCTCAGTCCCTCTTCCCTCGGGAGCTGCGCCGAGAGACCGTGCGGCCCACGATCACGGTACGCCTCGGCGTCTTGGCGGGCACGTCCTCCTTGCGGCCGCCGAGGGCCCGGCGCACGCCGTAGCCGAAGGCCGCGACCTTGACCAGGGGGCCGCCGAAGGTGGAGGCGACGGTGGTCGACAGCGCGGAGGCGTTCGACGTGACCTCCTGGACGTCGGAGGCGATCGCGTCGACCCGGTCGATCTGCGTCTGCGCGGAGCGGACCGCCGAGGATGCGTCGGCCAGCAGCGGGACGGCCTGGTCGGTCACGTCCGCCACGAGCTTGGTGGTCGCCCTGAGCGTCTGGGCCAGCCTCGCCAGCGCGACGGCGAGGAAGGAGACCAGGATCGCCCAGAAGACGGCCACCAGGATTCCGGCCACCTCTCCACCGGACACTGTGCACCCGCTCCCTGAAACGTGCCTGAACATCGAAAAAGTCGTGCGACGAGCCTATCGCGCCGGGGGTGGCGCTCCGTACCGGATTACCCGCCGGGCGCAGTTCCATCGCGAAAGCCCGCCGCCTCGCCCGCCCACAGGGGCGGGGAGACGGCGGGCCGGGGTACCGCGTGCCTGCCGAGGATCAGCGGGCGTAGTACTCGACGACGAGCTGCTCGTCGCAGATCACCGGGATCTCCTTGCGGTTCGGCTCGCGGTCCAGGCGGAACGCCAGGGCCTTGAGGTTCACCTGGAGGTAGCGCGGGGTCTCGCCGTCGGGGGCGAAGCCACCCTCACGGGCGATCGTGAAGAGCGTCTTCTCCTTGGAGCGCTCGCGGACCTGCACCACGTCGTCCGGGCGGACACGGAAGGAGGGCTTGTCGACCTTCTTGCCGTTGACCGCGATGTGGCCGTGGACGACCATCTGGCGGGCCTGGTAGATCGTGCGGGCGATGCCCGAACGCAGGACCAGGGCGTCGAGACGGCGCTCCAGCTCGATGATCAGGGCCTCACCGGTCTTGCCCTGGACCTTGGAGGCACGCTCGTAGGCGCGGACGAGCTGGCGCTCGGACACGTCGTACTGCGCGCGCAGACGCTGCTTCTCGAGCAGACGGACCTTGTAGTCCGAGTTCTGCTTGCGGCCACGGCCGTGCTCACCCGGCGGGTAGGGGCGGGCCTCGAAGTACTTGACGGCCTTCGGGGTCAGCGCGATGCCGAGGGCACGCGACTTCTTGACCTTGGGGCGGGACTGGTTCGCCACTGCTTTCTCATTTCCTGGTTTCCGGCTTGTCAGGGTTGAGGGAGGTCGCATCCGCAGCCGGGGAAACCCTCCTCGGTCCTGGTGGACCTCGGTGGGCAGCCGCTCCCCTGGTCTGGGCACATACGTGCAGCACGCGAGTGGCCCACCGACCGGTCCCGTCCGTACGACGAGGGGTGGTGGGCTGCCCGCGACACCGTTCGACGGTGCGCGACGCTCCTGGAGCCGATCCCGGAGGATCGGGGCTCCGGCCGACTGTCCCGTTCTGACTGCACGGGACGCGGCACTCCGACCGAGTTTACAGGGTCCTCACGACCGCTTTCGACCGAGGTTCTTGCGGGTCCACTCGACCGCGTCCGCGTAGCGGGCCTCCGCGCCGTGCCGGGTCGGCTCGTAGTACTCGCGGTCCTTGAGGGCGTCCGGGGCGTACTGCTGGGCGGCGATGCCCTCGGGCAGGTCGTGCGGGTACACGTACCCCTGGCCGTGGCCGAGCTTGGTCGCGCCCTTGTAGTGGCTGTCGCGCAGGTGGGCGGGGACCGGTCCGGCCAGGCCCTTGCGCACGTCCTCCAGGGCGGCGCCGATGGCGGTGGTCGCGGCGTTGGACTTCGGCGCCAGGGCGAGCGCGATCGTGGCGTGGCTGAGGGTGAGGGCGGCCTCGGGGAAGCCGATCATGGCGACGGCCTGGGCGGCGGCGACCGCCGTCTGCAGGGCGGTCGGGTCCGCCAGGCCGATGTCCTCGCTGGCGGAGATCATCAGGCGCCGGGCGATGAAGCGGGGGTCCTCGCCGGCCTCGATCATGCGGGCCAGGTAGTGCAGGGCGGCGTCGACGTCGGAGCCGCGGATGGACTTGATCAGGGCGCTGGCCACGTCGTAGTGCTGGTCGCCGTCGCGGTCGTACTTCACGGCGGCCCGGTCGACCGTCTCCTCCAGGGTCGTGAGGCCGATCTCCGTCTCGCCCTTGTCGAGGGCGGCTCCGGCGGCCGCCTCCAGGGCGGTCAGGGCGCGGCGGGCGTCGCCGCCGGCGATGCGCAGGAGGTGGCTCTCGGTCTCCTCGGGGAGGGCGACGGCGCTCTTGAGGCCGCGCTCGTCGGCAAGGGCGCGGCGGACCAGGCCCCTGATGTCGTCGTCCGTGAGCGGTTCGAGCGTGAGCAGCAGGGAGCGGGAGAGCAGGGGTGAGATCACCGAGAAGTACGGGTTCTCCGTCGTCGCCGCGATGAGCGTCACCCAGCGGTTCTCGACGGCCGGGAGCAGGGAGTCCTGCTGGGCCTTGCTGAAGCGGTGGATCTCGTCGAGGAAGAGGACGGTCTCCTTGCCGTAGCCGCCGGAGGCGCGGCGGGCGCCGTCGATGACCGCGCGGACCTCCTTGACGCCGGCGGTGATCGCGGACAGCTCCACGAAGCGGGCGTCGGTCGCCTTGGAGACGACGTACGCCAGGGTCGTCTTGCCGGTGCCGGGCGGGCCCCACAGGATCACCGAGGAGGCGCCGGCCGGGCCGGAGGCGCCCTCGCCGACCAGTCTGCGCAGGGGTGAGCCCGGCTTCAGCAGGTGTTGCTGGCCCACGACCTCGTCGAGCGTGCGCGGGCGCATCCGCACGGCCAGGGGGCTGCTGGACGGCTCCTTCTCCTGGCGGTCTTCGGCTGCGGCGGTGAACAGGTCGGGCTCCACGTCCAAAACCCTAAATCACGGCACTGACAATCCGTCCGGGCCCCTGAGCGCCCGGGTCAGCTGGTCCAGAAGTCCCACCAGCGGGTCAGGATCAGCATGCCGATGATGCCGATGTGCAGCACGGGCAGGACCCAGGTGAACTCGCCGAAGAAGCCCTTGAGCCAGCCCGGGGCGGGCAGGAAGCCCTTGCGGATGTTGAACGACGTGACGTACCAGAACATGAGGATCGTGGCGACCCAGGCGAGGCTGCACCACAGGCACAGGGCGTTGATCCGGTACAGGGACTGGAACATCAGCCAGGCGCAGAAGGCGACGCCGAACAGGCAGCCGGCGTTGAAGGTGAGCCAGTACCAGCGCGGGAAGCGGGCGCGGGCGAGCAGGGCCATGCCGACACCGATGACGATGCCGTAGGCGACGAGGCCGAGCATCGGGTTCGGGAAGCCGAAGACGGCGGCCTGCTTGCTCTCCATGACGCTGCCGCAGGAGACGACCGGGTTGAGGCTGCAGCCCGGGGTGAAGGTCTTGCCCTCGACCTTTGCCTCGAGGAGCTTGAACTTGTCGAGCGTGATGACCCACGCGGCGAGCAGACCGGCCGCGCCGGTGATCACCAGCAGCAGGGCGAAGGCCCGGCTGCCGCCCTCCGTGCGGGGCGCGATCTCGGCGCGCTCCGGCTCGGGCTCCGTGGAGACGTCCCTGACTGTCGTCTTGCTCATCACGCCGATTCCGTCACTTGAGACCTGAACATCTTCGGGCAGGGTCATTGTGCCGCACCGGCCTGTGTGTCCACCGTTCAGTGGACATAAGGATGTCCGCCCGGTCGTCCCCGAGGGGTGCGTTCCGGCCGGACGCTCGTCGCATGACAGCACAGGGGTACGACCTCGCCGTCGAGGTGCGGGGTCTGCGCAAGCGCTACGGAGGCGTGACCGCCGTCGACGGCATCGACCTCGGCATCCGGCGCGGCGAGGTGTTCGGCCTGCTCGGACCCAACGGCGCGGGCAAGAGCACCACGGTGGAGATCCTCCAGGGCAACCGGGACCGGGACGCGGGTGAGGTGTCGGTGCTCGGGGCGGACCCGGCGACCGGCACGCGCGCGTGGCGCTCACGTGTCGGAATCGTCTGGCAGGACGAATCGGCGCCCGCGGAGTTGACGGTCCGCGAGACCGTGCGGCACTTCGCCCGCTACTATCCGCGGCCGCGGAACCCGGAGGAGGTCATCGGCCTGGTCGGTCTGGAGGCCAAGGCGGACAGCCGGATCAAGGCGCTCTCGGGCGGTCAGCGCCGGCGCCTGGACGTGGCGCTCGGCGTGATCGGCGGTCCGGATCTGCTGCTCCTGGACGAGCCGACGACCGGGTTCGACCCGGCGGCCCGGCGGCAGTTCTGGTCCCTGATCCGCGCCCTGGCCGACGACGGCACGACCATCCTGCTGACCACGCACTACCTGGAGGAGGCGGAGGCCCTGGCCCACCGGCTGGCGATCGTCGCGCGGGGCCGGATCGTCGCCGAGGGCGAGCCCGGGGCGCTGCGGGACCGGTTCGGCAGTGAGGCCGTCGTCACCTGGACCGAGCCGGACGGCACCCCGCGCGCGGAGCGCACCGGGACGCCGACCAGGACGATCGCCGGGCTCACGCGGCGCTTCGACGGCGAGATCCCGGGGCTGACGGTGAGCCGCCCCACTCTGGAGGACGTCTACCTCCGGCTGACCGGACAGGAGGCCCCGGCATGACCACGACCGTCGAGGAGGACCGGACGGCGGTCGGCGCGGGCCGGCTGCCCGGGGCGTGGGGGCTGGGCCTGCGGCGGGGCCGCCTGGAGATCAGGCAGTTCTTCCGGCAGCGCGACCAGGTGGTGTTCACGTTCGCCTTCCCGGTGATCTTCCTGTTCCTGTTCGCGTCGATCTTCCGGGACGACGTGGAGGGCGCGGGCGTCACCGCCTCGCAGCTGTACGTCCCGGCGATGATGGCGGCCGGGATCATGTCGACGAGTTTCCAGGCGCTCGGGGTCTCGATCGCGATCGAGCGGGAGGAGAAGGTGCTGCGCCGGCTTCGGGGTACGCCGATGCCGCCGGCGGCGTACTTCCTCGGGAAGATCTGGCTGGTTCTGTTCACCGGTCTGCTGGAGACGGCGGTGCTGCTCCTCGTCGGCACGACCCTGTACGACGTGGACCTGCCCTCGGACGCGGGCCGCTGGTTCGACCTGGCGTGGATCTTCGCGCTGGGGATCACGGCGTGCGCCCTGCTGGGCATCGCGATCAGTTCGGTGCCGAGGTCGGCGAACAGCGCGTCGTCCGTGGTCGTCCTGCCCTTCCTGGTGCTGCAGTTCATCTCCGGCGTGTACATCGCCATCGGCACCATCCCGGACTGGATGCTGACCGTCGGGGCGCTGTTCCCGCTGAAGTGGATGTGCCAGGGGCTGCGCGGGGTGTTCCTGCCGGAGTCGGCTCAAGTGCTGGAGCAGGCGGGGAGTTGGGAGCTGGGGCGCGTGGCCCTGGTGCTCGCGGCGTGGTGCGCCGGAGGATTGGCGCTGTGTCTGCTGACGTTCCGCTGGAAGGACCGGCGCACCGGATGAGCGATGCCGCGAGCGCCTACCACTGGGAGCGCTCGTTCCGGCTCTGGGACACGTACTTCGCGCTGATCTGGGTGGCCACGGTGGCCTCTGTGCTCACCACGGGACAGCCGGGCTGGCCGCTGCGCGCGGTCGCGGCGGCGCTGCTCGTCCCGCTGGTCCCGCTGTACGTGGTGAGCGGGCGGCGTCTGATCCGGGGCGACCCGCCGGACCAGCGGCAGGCGATCGGCTACCTGGCGGCGGCGCTGGCCCTGGTCCTGCCGTCGGCGGTCCTGGTGGGCGAGACGCGGCTGCTCGCCTTCGCGCTGATCCCGCAGTGCTTCATGACGCTGCGGTTGCGGTCGGCGCTGGTGGCCGTGGCCGTGGTGAACCTCGTGCCCGTGGCGGGCTGGGCGCTGCTGTGGCGGCCCGGTGCCCGGGACGTGGCGTTCAACGCGTTGTTCTCCCTCGTCAGTTTCGTGTTCTCGATCGCCGTCGGCATCTGGGTCATCCGGATCATCGAACAGAGCCAGGACCGGGCCGAGTTGATCGCGGAACTGGACGCGAGCCGCCATGAGGTCGGGCGGCTGTCCGAGGCGCACGGGGCGCTGGCCGAGCGGGAGCGGCTGGCCCGGGAGATCCACGACACGCTCGCGCAGGGGTTCACGAGTCTGGTGATGCTGATCCAGGCGGTCGAGGCGGAGCTGGAGCACGACCTGCCTGCGGCGCGGCGCCATCTGCGGCTGATGGACGAGACGGCCCGGCAGAACCTCGCCGAGGCCCGGGCCCTGGTCGCCGGGGGCGCGCCCGCCGACCTGGACGGCGCGTCCCTGCCGGACGCGCTGCGGCGGCTCGCCACGCGCCATGACGCGGCGCTTGAGGTGTCCGGCCCGGTGCGCGCGCTGCCCGCCGGGCCCGAGGTGGTGGCGCTGCGGGCCTGCCAGGAGGCGCTGGCCAACGCCCGTAGGCACGCGGGGAGTTCCGTGACGGTGGGGGTGTCGGTGACGTACGCGGACGACCTGCTGACGGTGTCCGTGCGGGACGACGGCTGCGGCTTCGACCCGGCCGCCGTGCGGAGCGGGTACGGTCTGGCGGGCCTGCGGGCCCGGGCCGTCGAAGTGGGCGGCACGGCCGAGGTGCGCAGCGCCCCGGGCGACGGCACGGCCGTGACCGTGCGGCTGCCGGTCCTGAGGAGGGAGACGCCGTGATCCGCATCGTGCTGGCCGACGACCATCCCGTCGTACGGGAGGGGCTGCGGGCGATGCTCAGTGCGGAGCCCGACCTGGAGGTCGTCGCCGACGCGTCCGACGGTCCGCAGGCGGAGGCGCTGGCGGCCCGGTTGCGGCCCGACATCGTGCTGATGGACCTGCGTATGCCGGGCGGCGGGGGCGTGGACTCGATCGTGCGGATGACGGCGGCCGGGCTGCCGTGCCGGGTGGTCGTGCTGACGACGTACGAGACCGACCGGGACATCCTGCGGGCCGTGGAGGCCGGGGCGGCGGGCTATCTGCTGAAGGACCTGCCGCGTGCGGAGCTGGCGGAGGCCGTCCGGGCGGCGGCACGCGGCGAGACCGTGCTGGCTCCCTCCGTGGCGGCACGGCTGGTGGACCAGCTGCGGACGAGGCCGGAGCGCCCGCGGCTGTCGGCGCGGGAGACGGCCGTGCTGCGCCTGGTCGCCGAGGGCTGCACCAACGCGGAGATCGGCCGCCGGCTGTTCATAGGCGAGTCGACGGTGAAGACGTACCTGCTGCGGATCTTCGGCAAGCTCGGCGTGGCCGACCGGACGGCGGCCGTCACCAGCGCGCTGCGGCACGGGTTGCTGGAGCAGTGACGAAGGCGCCGGGAGAGCGCGGCGGGCGACCATCTGGCCGGCCGCCGCGGACCCGGCGCCTTCGACGGTGCCTCAGCCCAGGCGGGCTTCCAGTTCCGCCACGATCTCGTTCACGCCCACCGCCGTCTGCTCGCCGGACTCCATGTCCTTGAGCTGGACGACGCCCTCGGCGAGGTCGCGCTCGCCGGCGACGATCGTGTAGCGGGCGCCGCTGCGGTTGGCGTTCTTCATCGCGCCCTTGAGGCCCTTGCCGCCGTAGGAGAAGTCGGCCGCGATGCCGTTCTTGCGCAGCTCGGTGACCTTGGCGAACAGCACCCGGCGGGCCTCCTCGCCGAGCGGGACGGCGAACACGCTGGTGGTGGCGGGCAGTTCGAGCTCGACGCCCTCCGCCTCCAGGGCGAGGACCGTGCGGTCGACGCCGAGGGCCCAGCCGACGGACGGCAGCGCGGGGCCGCCGATCATCTCGGACAGACCGTCGTAGCGGCCGCCACCGCCGACGGCGGACTGGGAACCGAGGCCGTCGTGGACGAACTCGAAGGTGGTGCGCGTGTAGTAGTCCAGGCCGCGGACCAGCTTCGGGTCGTCCTCGAAGGCCACGCCCGCCGCCGTGATCAGCTCGCGGACCTCCTCGTGGTACGCCTTGCAGGCGTCGCACAGGTAGTCGCGCAGGAGCGGGGCGTCGGTCAGCTGCTTCTGGACCTCCGGGCGCTTGTCGTCGAGGACGCGCAGCGGGTTGATGTCCGCGCGGCGCAGGGTGTCCTCGTCCAGGTCCAGGCCGCGCAGGAACTCCTGCAGCGCCGTCCGGTACACCGGGCGGCACTCCTTGTCGCCGAGGCTGTTGAGCAGGATCCGGAAGTTCTGCAGGCCCAGCGAGCGGTACGCCTGGTCGGCCAGGATGATCAGCTCGGCGTCGAGCGCCGGGTCCTCCGCGCCGATCGCCTCGGCGCCGACCTGCGAGAAGTGGCGGTAGCGGCCCTTCTGGGGGCGCTCGTAGCGGTAGTACGAGCCCGAGTACCAGAGCTTGACCGGGAGGTTGCCGGCCTTGTGCAGATTGGCCTCCAGCGCGGCGCGCAGCACCGAGGCCGTGCCCTCGGGGCGCAGGGCGAGCCGGTCGCCGCCCTTGGTCTCGAAGGCGTACATCTCCTTCGTGACGATGTCGGTGGACTCGCCGACGCCGCGCGCGAAGAGCTCCACGTTCTCGAAGCCGGGCGTCTCGATGTAGCCGTAGCCGGAGTTGCGCAGCGGCGCGGCGATCGCCTCACGGACGGCCAGGTAGGTGGCGCTGTCCGGCGGGATCAGGTCGTACGTGCCCTTGGGGGCCTTGAAGGTGCTCACGGAAGGTCTCGTCACATTCCTCGTCGGGGAGCGGGCTGTGCTCCCTGGCCGGCCGCCACCTGCCGCAGATACGGGTTGGTGGCGCGCTCCTGGCCGATGGTCGTCTGGGGGCCGTGGCCGGACAGCACCACGGTCGAGTCGTCGAGCGGCAGGCACACGCGGGCCAGCGAGTCGAGCATCTCGGCCATGTCACCGCCGGGCAGGTCGGTGCGTCCGATGGAGCCGGCGAACAGCAGGTCGCCCGAGAACAGGATCGGCGGGATGTCCGCCGCCTCGGGCATGCCGAAGGTCACCGACCCCTTGGTATGGCCCGGCGCGTGCGCGACGGACAGCTCCAGGCCCGCCAGCTCCAGCTTCGCCCCGTCGGCCAGCTCCTTGACGTCATCCGGCTCCCCGATGGTCAGCTCGCCCAGCAGCGGCATCCCGATGGAACGGCCGAGCGCCTTCTCGGGGTCGCTCATCATGTACCGGTCGTCGGGGTGGATCCAGGCGGGCACGTCGTGCGCGCCGCACACCGGGACGACCGAGGCCACGTGGTCGAGGTGGCCGTGGGTGAGGACGACGGCGACGGGCTTGAGCCGATGCTTCCTGATCGCTTCCTCGACGCCGTCGGCGGCCTGATGGCCGGGGTCGATGATCACGCACTCCTCACCGGCGGCGGGGGCGACGAGGTAGCAGTTCGTCCCCCAGGCCCCGGCGGGGAACCCGGCAATGAGCACGATCGTCCTTCGTTGTGTCGGTACGGGCGGCTGCGGCTGTCGTCAGAGCCTACCGGCGCTGCCGATTCCTCAGCGAACCCATATACGGTACGGGGCACACGCAGGCGGTCGGCGCACAGGCCCCACGCGTACCGGTCGACGTATCAGACGCATGAGGAGAGAACCCGGTGGTCAGCCAGGAACAGCGGCGGCGACAGCTCGCCCGTGAGAAGTACTTGCGGCAGCAGCAGCGACGCACCGACGCGCGACGCAAGGCCCGGATCCGCAACTCCGTGATCGCCTCTGTTCTCGGCGTGACGGTGGTGCTCGTCGTGGCGGCCGTGCTGACCAAGCCGTTCGAAGACGACGGCACGTCGGAGAACGCGAACGCGGAGGTCACCCCGAGCGCCTCGCCCAGCAAGGCCCCGGACCCCTGCGAGAAGCCCGCCCCGGGCAAGGTCAAGTCGGAGACCTGGAAGAAGGAACCGGCCATGACCATCGACGAGTCGGCGAAGTACACGATGAAGCTGGACACGACCTGCGGCGGGATAGACATCGCGCTGAAGGCGTCGGCGGCGCCGCACACCGTCAACTCGTTCAACTTCCTGCTCGGCAAGGGCTACCTGGACCACACCAAGTGCCACCGGCTCACCAACCAGGGCATCTACGTCCTGCAGTGCGGCGACCCGCAGGGCACCGGCATGGGCGGACCGGGCTACACCATCCCGGACGAGAACCTCAAGGACAAGAGCCTCAAGGGCGGGATCTACCCGGCGGGCACGGTCGCGATGGCCAACCAGTACAACGCCCAGACGAAGCAGGGCCGCGACACCGGTGGCAGCCAGTTCTTCCTCGTCTACCAGGACAGTCAGCTGCCGCCCGACTACACACCGTTCGGTACGGTGTCCGAGGCGGGCATGAAGGTCCTGAAGAAGATCGCCGATGCCGGGGCCCAGGCTCCCGACCCTCAGACGGGCAACACCGCGCCCAACGCGACGGTCGTGATCAACAAGGCCACGGTCACGAAATCCTGACCCTCAACTGCGAAATTTCGGTCGCGCGGGATGCGGACAGGCCCCCCGCCGGTCGCCTATGTTGGCCGTGACGAAACTGTGGACGATGCCCGGGGGAGCTTCAGGCCCCTCGCAGGCATCATGTGGAGGAGGCGCTGTGAGCAGCGACCCGTGGGGCCGCGTCGACGAGACGGGGACCGTGTACGTGCGTACGGCCGACGGCGAGCAGGTCGTCGGTTCCTGGCAGGCGGGCTCCCCCGAGGAGGCGCTGGCCTATTTCGAGCGCAAGTACGAGGGCCTGGTTGTCGAGATCGGCCTCCTCGAGAAGCGAGTGAAGACCACCGACCTGTCGGCGAAGGACGCCCAGGCCGCCATCGACCACATCCGGGAGCAGGTCGACGCGCACCACGCGGTGGGCGATCTGGACGCCCTGCGGGTCCGGCTGGACAAGCTCGTGGAGCTGGTGGAGGCGCGCCGGGAGCAGCGCAAGGCGCAGCGGGCGAAGCAGTCCGACGAGGCGCGCAAGGCCAAGGAGGACCTGGTCGCCGAGGCCGAGCAGCTGGCGCAGTCCGACCAGTGGCGGGCGGCCGGTGAGCGGCTGCGGGCCCTGGTGGACACCTGGAAGGGCCTGCCGCGGCTGGACCGCAAGTCCGACGACGAGCTGTGGCACCGGTTCTCGCACGCGCGGTCGGCGTTCTCCAAGCGGCGCAAGCAGCACTTCGCGCAGCTCGACGCGCAGCGCGAGGAGGCCCGCAAGACCAAGGAGCGGCTGGTCGCCGAGGCCGAGGCCCTGTCGAACTCGACGGACTGGGGTGCGACGGCGGCGCGTTACCGCGAGCTGATGGCCGAGTGGAAGGCCGCGGGCCGCGCCCAGCGCGAGCACGAGGACGATCTGTGGAACCGCTTCCGCGGCGCCCAGGACGTCTTCTTCGCCGCGCGCAGCTCGGTCTTCGCCGAGCGGGACGCCGAGCAGGCGGAGAACCTCAAGCTCAAGGAGGAGCTGGCCGAGGAGGCCGAGAAGCTCCTGCCGATCACGGACCTGAAGGCGGCCCGCGCCGCGTTCCGGAACGTGAACGAGCGCTGGGAGGCCATCGGCCACGTGCCGCGCGACGCCCGGCCGAAGGTCGAGGGGCGGATGCACGCCGTGGAGCGGGCCATCCAGGAGGCCGAGGAGGCCGAGTGGCGCCGGACGAACCCGGAGGCCCGCGCGCGTGCCGAGGGTCTGACCGGCCAGCTCCAGGCCGCGGTGGACAAGCTGCGGGGCCAGATCGAGCAGGCCCGGGCGCAGGGCAACAACGCCAAGGCCGACAAGCTCGAGCGTGAGCTGGAGGGCCGCCAGGCGCTGCTGGACCAGGCGCTGAAGGGCCTGCAGGAGTTCGGCGGCTGACCGGCCGGATCCGAAAGGGGCTCCCGTACACGTCGTACGGGAGCCCCTTTCGTGTGGTCGCTACGCGGGGTTACGCCCTGCTGCGCGCCGAGGTCACCCGGTACACGTCGTAGACGCCCTCCACGCCCCGGACCGCCTTCAGCACGTGGCCGAGGTGCTTCGGGTCGCCCATCTCGAAGGTGAAGCGGGACGTGGCGACGCGGTCGCGGGAGGTCTGGACGGCCGCGGAGAGGATGTTGACGTGCTGGTCGGACAGCACGCGGGTGACGTCCGAGAGGAGCCGGGAGCGGTCCAGGGCCTCGACCTGGATGGCGACCAGGAAGACCGAGGACTGCGTGGGCGCCCACTCTACGTCGAGGATGCGCTCGGGCTCCCGGGAGAGCGAGTCGACGTTCACGCAGTCGCTGCGGTGAACCGATACGCCACTGCCGCGGGTGACGAACCCGATGATGGGATCGCCCGGGACGGGTGTGCAGCAGCGGGCCAGCTTGACCCACACGTCCTCGACGCCCTTGACGACGACGCCCGGATCGGCGCTGGAGCGCCGCTTGCGGCTGCGCCCGCGGGCCGGCGGGACCGACTCGTCGATCTCCTCGGTGGCCGCCTCCTCGCCGCCGAGTGCCTGCACGAGCTTCTGCACGATGTTCTGTGCGGAGACGTGGCCCTCGCCGATCGCCGCGTACAGCGCGGAGATGTCGGCGTAGCGCATCTCGTGCGCCAGGGTCACCAGGGAGTCGCCAGTCAGGATGCGCTGGATCGGCAGGTTCTGCTTGCGCATCGCGCGGACGATGGCGTCCTTGCCCTGCTCGATCGCCTCGTCGCGGCGTTCCTTGGAGAACCAGGCCCGGATCTTGTTGCGGGCGCGCGGCGACTTGACGAAGCCGAGCCAGTCGCGGGACGGACCGGCGCCGGGTGCCTTGGAGGTGAAGACCTCGACCAGGTCGCCGTTGTCGAGCGTGGACTCCAGCGGGACCAGGCGGCCGTTGACGCGGGCGCCTATGGTGCGGTGGCCGACCTCCGTGTGCACGGCGTACGCGAAGTCGACGGGAGTGGCGCCCGCCGGGAGCGCTATGACGTCGCCCTTGGGCGTGAAGACGAAGACCTCGTTGCGCGAGAGGTCGAAGCGCAGCGACTCCAGGAACTCGCCCGGGTCCTCGGTCTCCTTCTGCCAGTCCAGGAGCTGCCGCAGCCACGCCATGTCGTTGATGGCGTCCTTGTCCTTGCCGGAGGACTTGGGCGCGTCCGTGCGCACCTTGGAGGCGCCGGCGACGGCTTCCTGCTTGTACTTCCAGTGCGCGGCGATGCCGTACTCGGCGCGGCGGTGCATGTCGAACGTGCGGATCTGCAGCTCGACCGGCTTCCCGCCGGGACCGATGACCGTCGTGTGCAGCGACTGGTACATGTTGAACTTGGGCATCGCGATGTAGTCCTTGAACCGGCCGGGGACCGGGTTCCATCGCGCGTGCACCGTGCCGAGGGCCGCGTAGCAGTCGCGGACGGTGTCCACGAGGACGCGGATGCCCACCAGGTCGTAGATCTCCGCGAAGTCCCGGCCGCGGACGATCATCTTCTGGTAGACGCTGTAGTAGTGCTTGGGCCGGCCGGTGACGGTCGCCTTGATGCGGGCCGCGCGCAGGTCCTGCTGGACCTCGTCGGTGACGATGGCCAGGTACTCGTCACGCTTCGGTGCCCGCTCGGCCACCAGCCGGACGATCTCGTCGTACATCTTGGGGTAGAGGATCGCGAAGGCGAGGTCCTCCAGCTCCCACTTGATGGTGTTCATGCCCAGGCGGTGGGCGAGCGGCGCGTAGATCTCCAGGGTCTCGCGCGCCTTCTTCTCCTGCTTCTCGCGCTTGAGGTAGCGCATGGTGCGCATGTTGTGCAGGCGGTCGGCGAGCTTGATGACCAGGACGCGGGGGTCCTTGGCCATGGCGACGACCATCTTGCGCACGGTCTCGGCCTGCGCGGCCTCACCGAACTTGACCTTGTCCAGCTTGGTGACGCCGTCGACGAGCAGGGTGACGACGTCGCCGAAGTCGCGGCGCAGGTCGTCCAGGCCGTATTCGGTGTCCTCGACCGTGTCGTGCAGCAGGCCCGCCATCAGCGTGGCCGGATCCATGCCCAGCTCGGCGAGGATCGTCGTCACGGCGAGCGGATGCGTGATGTACGGGTCGCCGCTCTTGCGCTTCTGGCCGCGGTGCCAGCGCTCGGCGACCTGGTAGGCGCGCTCGATCTGGCGCTTCGGCATCGCCCGGCTCGGCCACGACATCGGCTTCACGTCCCGGCTGACCGGCACCGGCATCGCCATGGGCACCCCGCACTACATGTCCCCGG